>JALZLQ010000125.1 GCA_030858605.1 Chloroflexota bacterium | reverse complement strand
CGCGTTCGTGGGCGACCTGCTCTCCCGGGTCATGGAAGCGGGTGGTCACCGGGTCACGCGCGAGTACTACTTCAACGATTCCGGTCGCCAGGTAGACCTGCTGGGCGCATCCGTGGCCGCCCTGCGTGCCGGCTCACCGTTGCCCGAGGAGGGCTACCGCGGTGAGTACGTGGCACGCCTCGCAGACGAGCTGCCCGCGGAGATCTGGGCACGAGCCACCGAGCAGGGCGCCGAGCGGGATGCCCTCGTGGGTGCCTGGGCCTCCGAGCGCGTGCGCGCCGGCATCGAGGCGAGCCTGGAAGCGCTGGGCGTCCACTTCGACGTCTGGAAGAGCGAGGCCTCGCTGCACGCCGAGGGTTGGGTGGAGCGGGCGGTGGAGCGGCTCCGGCAGGCCGGCCACGTCTACGAGCACGATGGCGCCACGTGGTTCCGCTCCACGACCTATGGAGACGACAAGGACCGCGTCATCTACCGCTCCAACGGCGAACCGACCTACTTCGCCGCCGATATCGGCTACGTCACGGAGAAGTTCGCACGCGGCTTTGACCGGTTGGTCTACATCTGGGGCGCGGACCACCATGGGACGGTGGCCAGGAACCGCAATGCGGCGGAAGCGATGGGCTATGACCGCGAGGCGGTCCAGATGCTGCTCATCGCGTGGGTCCGTTTCGTGCGTGACGGAGCCGAGATCTCCATGTCCAAGCGCGCTGGCGAGTTCATCACCCTCGATGAGCTCCTCAGCGAGGTGGGCGCCGATGCCGCCCGCTGGTACTTCGCCTCGCGGGCACACACCACGGCCATCGACTTCGATATCGAGGCCGCCAAAGACCCCACCGCCTCCAACCCGGTCCACTACGTGCGCTACGCCCATGCTCGCATCTGCTCCATCCTGCGCAAGGGCGAGAGCCTGGGCCTGAGGCCATCCGACTCCCTCGCGGGGACGCTGGCCGAGGACGCTGCTGCTCTGGGACTGGCCAAGCATGTCCTGCGGCTGCCCGAGGTGGTGGAGGACGCAGCGGCGGCCGGTGAGACGCAGGGCATCACGGCCTACGCCACGGAGCTGGCCACCGCCGTGCACGCCTATTACCGCGACCGGCGCGTCGTGGACGCAGACGCCGCTGAGACTTCCGCGGCACGCCTGGCCCTGATGGACGCGGCGCGGGTCTCATTAGCCTCGACGCTGGGCCTGCTGGGCATCTCCGCGCCGGAGTCGATGTAGGTCAGTCGGCTGCCGCCCCAGCCCGCGACCGGCCAGGCCGCCCTCGCGTGAGGGCTCCCAGCCAGGTGGACTCCCGTTACTCGCCAGGCAGCGCGCTCCGCAGCTGGTCAAGGGTCGCGCCGTCACTCGCCACCAAGATCAGCACAGGATCGTCCAGGTCGACCACGGTCGACCCCTCTACCTCATGCGGGAAGGGCAGGTCGTCCATCGCCGCATCGGTGGCCGCGGAGAATTCGGCGGCGTCCGTTGCGCTGTCCCAGGCCGTCTGCCAGACCACGGCCCACGTGCCATCAGGTCCATCAAGGCTCACGATGCGGTCGCCGCCCCAGCCCGCAGCGGCCTCGGCGTTGGGCAGCGCCGGGAGCAGTCCCGGCACCGTCGGCGGCGGGGCTGCCTCCCCGTCTGCGACCAGGACCCCGATGAGCATCTCGCCCATGGTCTGCTGGTAGCGCAGCGTCCAACCATCGCCAAGGGCAGTGGCGACGTCCGGAAGCTCCACGACGACGGGATCCTCGCGTGCCAGGTACTTCTCAGGATGCATGACCTGCTCCGTGGAGACCGGCCGATCGGCAAATGCGGCATCCACCGCCTCGTAGCCGCCGCCGGAACGGATGGCGTTCACGAAGGCCCAACCGTCGGTGTAGGGGAACTCAAGCTGGCGGCGCAGGACCAGCGGCGCCGATTCGAGCAACTCCTGGTCAGCGGGCGTCACGGCGTCCTGCAGCTGAAGGATCTCATCGAAGTCCAGGTTGGCGATGGCCCAGTCGACCATGACCGCCACCGCGTCGCCTTCGATGAGAGCGAGCGTGGCCGCCGTGGCATCGCCCTGGTCGGGATCGGTGTCCTGGGCAGCCTCCAGATCGAAGTGCTGGTCCTGGAGGGCGTGGACGTACTCGTGCGCCACGATGATCGCGTCCGATGATTCGAACTCCGCGTCATCTCCACGCTCGATGACCGTGAAGCTCGCGCTGCTCGGGTCGTAGAAGGCGGCGACCTGGCTACCGTACAGCTCGAGCACCGACTCCTCCAGGTCTGACCCTTGATCGAGCAGGCCCAGGCGCTTGAGCAGATCCTCCTCAGCGGCGACCAGCTCCGCTGGATTCTCCGCGGCGAAGAGACCACGCAGCTCCTGCTCGAAGACCTCCGGCGTGATGAAGCGAAAGGGCACATCGGCCAGCGGCTCGAGACCGCGGATGGGTGGCACCTACTCGATGACCTCGCGGAGACCGGCCTCCACCCCGAGATCGATAGGCTGGTCCCCGCTGGGCGGCGGAGTGCCCGGTCCGAAAGAGGTCGCAGGTGCGGACGCGCCAGACGGCGCGGGAACGGACCCGCCCGTAGGGCCGGCGGTCCGGCCCGCATCGCCGCCACGTGGCAGGAG
>JALZLQ010000113.1 GCA_030858605.1 Chloroflexota bacterium | reverse complement strand
TGGTCGTGATCGAGGGTTCGGTGTGCTCCATGGCACTCATCATGGCCGGACGTGGCCGACGGCGCTCCCAGCGGTCAGAAGACCTGCGGGCACCAGGGCTGCCGGTCGGTCCGGAACATGGCATCGGCGCGACGGCGAGCGCCCTCGGTCAGCTCGGTCGTGCGGCCCGCCAGTGCCAGGTCGGTGGTGTGGAAAGCGCCCAGGTAGAGGCAGGCCAGATCGGTGATGTCCAGTGCCATGTCTGCGGGATCCTCGGTGCGCTCCACGCGCGGTCGCCCACCAGTGGTATCGATCGACCAGCGCCCGCCGGTCTCCGAACGGAACGAGTCGGAGATCTCCAGCACAAGACGGTCCCCGGCCTGATAGGCGCGGGCGGACAGGGCGCCGGGGACATCCAGGATGCGCAGCCAGAGGGCATCGCCGACCTTCATCTCCAGCTTGCGTGGCTCGGCCGCAAGGAGGAGGAGCGGATGCTCCACCGGCTGACGCTCGGCGCTGATCGTAGTGATGAGATCGTGGCCAAAGCAGAACCGCCACAGCTCCCGTTGGGCGCGCGGCGTGGTGGCCATCAACTCGCGCACTTCGAGCGTTCTCTTGGCCCACTCACCTCCGATGCGGTAGATGAGGTAGCCCTCCGCACTTCCTTCGCACTCATACACCACGAATGTCTTTGGGCCTGCTCCGTGGCGTCGGTGTTCCGGGTCGTCCAGGACCTCGACGTCCCACCAAGCGCTGCTGCGCCCGAAGAAGCCGGCCGTGGTGGCGCGGATGGAGTCGTAGATCGGCGGGAAGGACGCCGCCACCGTTTCACGGGATACGATCCCGGTGGTGCCCTCACGATCCGCCACACGCCTGAACGCGGAGCTGGCGCGCGGCACCTCCAAGCGAGCCTCCAGCGTGGCCAACCCGTATCCAAAACGCTGGTAGATGCTTCCCTCCGAGGCCCACAGGATGGCCACCGGCTCGCCTCGTCGGGAGACATCGTCCAGCTGCCGACTCATAAGCTGGGTCAACCCACCTTGCCGCCGGTGCGTGGGCAGGATGCCCACGGCCGTGACCCCGGCGGCGTCGATCTCCCCGCCCGGCACGGTCAGCCGATAGGTGAAAGCACCGCCACCACCGACTATGGCATCACCATCGGCGGCCACCAGGATCCGATCAGGCTCGGCGATCCGCTCGAACGCCGTGAAGTCATCGTCGCGCGAACCCTCTCCGAAGGCGGTCGTGACCGCATCCAGCCAGGTACGAAGCTCGCCCTCCTTCAACGGTCGGACGTGGACGGTCATGGTCTCCTCATGGCGACGACCTGGCTTGCCGCCCTCAGGGCCGGGCCTTGGTGGCTTCGCCGCCCATCGCCGGGCTGGGGAGTGACCGTGCGTCCTGGACCTCAGCATCGCGGAACCACCACCAGTAGAGGGTCGTGGCGACACTGTAGAGCAAGATGATGGTGATGAAGGCCACCGTGTAGCCGCGCTCGAATCCCAAGTTCGCCTGGACCAGGCTGTACCACGGTCCGGAGATCACCCAGCCCACCGACCAGAGCACGCTCATGGCAGCCGCCATGGTGGCGCGTTCGTCGGGGCGGACCTGCTCCATGGCGAAGGCGTTGAGGATGGGATTGCCCGCGTTCATCAGTGAGTTGCGCACTGCCATGGCGATGATGACCATCCACAGGATCGGTGAGAAGCCAAGCACGGCCAGGAAGGGCAGGCTGGCGACCTGCACGATGACCACCGAGCGGACCTTGCCGAAGCGCCGCGCCAGAGCGGGCTGGATGAGGATGGCCAGCACCGTCCCGAAGCCGGTCAGTGCGAAGACCCCGTTGATCTGCGAGAGATCGAGCGCGAACTTCCCGCTGATGTACAGGTTCAGGAACGGTATGACCTGGCCGGCACCCAGCGCGATGAGGAAGCCCGGTAGCAGGATCCGGAAGAAGAGCCTTCGGTCGCCGACGCGGATGCCCAGGCGTCCCAGGCGGCTGGGGTCCGTGCGGGTCCGACCATCCGAGGCGCGGCGCCGGTCATCCTGCACGCGCGTCATCACCAAGAGCGCGGCGATCAGCAACGCGGTCTGGATCATCAGCACGATGCGGAACACGCCAGCCTCGGCCGGGCCGATGCCCACTGCGGCGGCGATGGCCGTGGCCGTCACGCCGCCCAGCACCGCGGCACCCACCTGGGTGACCTGCATCAGCGCGAACTGGAGCGAGAACAGTTCACTGCGCTGGTCCGTTCGACTGTGCTCGGAGAGGAAGGGGATCTGCACCACGAAGAGGCTCTGCTGACCTGCCGCGTACATGGCCGCCAGAAGGAACACCAGAGGCAGCGAATCCACCACGGACAGCAGCGCCAGGGCCGCGGCCATGAGTCCGATGCCGCCCATCATCACCAGACGCCGGCCGATGCGATCGGAGACCATGCTCGCCGGGAAAGCCATCAGCGCCCCGCTCAGCGACCCGGTCGCGGCCACCAGGCCGATGGTCGCCCGGTCGAAACCGAGTGCCGCCAGATACAGGTTGAAGTCGATCCAGAATAGGCTGATGGCGGCGCCGGAGAAGAGGGTGGCTACCAGGAAGACGCGTGCGTCCCGTTCGAACCCACGGAAACCCTGGACATAGCGGCGGAACGCGACCACACGGAACCTCGGCTGGATCAAGTCGATGGACAGCACTCATCGACGGATCACGGCTCTCGTCGACGTATTACGGCTGTTCGATGGACATCTTACACCGAGTGCTCTGTGGCGCGTCACTCAGGCGGCTACGGGCTGCAACTCCAAGAGCGTGGCCCCGGTCACGTTGACGACGCAGGTCGGACCCAACTGGTCGATCGGGCTGGGGCAGGCCGCTAGGGGTGAGTGACCGTGCAGCCAGAGGGGCGGTCGCAGACGTCGGGCCAGCCAGTCGTAGGCACGGAACCCGCGATGATATCGATCGCTGGGCACGTCGCCGGTGCCTGCCGGCGGCACGTGGCTTATGAGCAGCAGCGGCTCGGGGCGACGACCGATGCGGCGGATCATCAGCCGCGCGACCTGTAACCAGGCTCCCAGGTCATCTCGTTCCGGGCGTCCGTCCCGAGGGCCCGGCCAGTTGAAGCCGGCCAGACGGATGGCACCCACGCGCACGGGCTTGCCGTCGGCCAGCGCCTCGGGAAGCAGATGGCGGTGCTCTGCCCAGCCGAGGCCACGGTCGTGGTTGCCGTGGACGAAGTACAGCGGTGCCATGAATGTGTCACCCAGCATGGCCAGGTACGAGGGATCCAGGTCACCACAGCCCACGATCAGGTCGATGCGTCCCAGGGACCGGCGGACCTCCGCGAAACCAAGAGCGGGATCGATCTCGTCCGAGACGGCGAGGACGCGGAAGGCGCTGGCGTCCGCTCCGACCTGGATGCCGACCGGCCAAGGGACCTGGATCCGGCGGATCATCCAGGCTCTTCCCGTTCCACCGGAGTGGCACTCGCATCGTTCTCCGGCGCGGCGCGGGCTCGCTCGGACGTAGCGTCGTCCTCCTCCGCGGCATGGAAAGCTCGTCGCTCGGCTGCCAGTCGGGAAGGTTCCACCGATTCGCGGCCGAGGGATGTCGAGCGGCGGCGTCCTGTGCCGGCGGCCCGCAGGTCGCCGCTGCCTTCGAGGTACGGGGCGATCCGCGTGGCGGTAGCTCTTGACCCAGGCATGCGTAGGTCGGTGACATTGGCGTCGACCGCGACCTGGCCTATCCGAAGGCCCGCGCCCACCCGATTGTGACCGTCCAGGACCCAGTAGCCGTCACCGAAGCGGAGCAGCTCCACCGGCGGGAGCGTGTCGAGTCGCTCCAGAGCGTTCTGGATACGCTGGAAGCGTGCCTCCCAGTCAGCCCCCCGACGAGGTCGAAGCGGCAGGAAGTCGGCGCCTCGTTGCGCCGGCCCTTCGACAGCTGTGCCCAGGATGGAGTCGATGGGCACGATCTTCAGCCCGACCTCGCGCGGCGCTGCCCGCCGCGCTTCCGGGTGAACGTCGAAGAGCAGCTTCAGCGGCTGAGAGGGATCGTTCCGACTGTTGCGCTTGCGGCCACGTCCATGTTCATCCAACCGGCGCCTGGCACCTGAGGCCAATCCGCCGACACTGCCCGCCAGCGAGGCAGCCGCGGAGGCAAGGGGTCCACTCTTGCCCGGTCGAGGGGAGTCCTGCGCCCCGGCGTCAGAGCCGGCGTTGGGCTGTGCGGGATCGTGCTCGGGATCGGTCATCCAGGAAAGCGTACGCCAGCTCGATCGTGCCACGTGATCCGAGCGCCGAGCCGTGACAGAAGAGCTGGCACGCACGCCCTCCAAAGTCGGTCACAGGAAGGCAGCCGCGGACGGAGTCGGGTGCCGGGAGGACCAAATGACCACCATAGATTGCCCCTGGTGCCAGGCGGAGCTCCAGCTCGAGCCCCGTACGCTCATCAGCGACGGCGAGATCGGATGCAGCGAGTGCTCGTCCAACTGGATCCTCGGTGACGACGCCGACGATCTCGCGCTGGCGGCCTAAACGAGGGTCGGCGTCTCGGCG
>JALZLQ010000051.1 GCA_030858605.1 Chloroflexota bacterium | reverse complement strand
GCGGCATGGCGGGGTCGAGGTCGATACCCAGGGCGACGCCTTCTTCGTGGCCTTCCCGACCGCGCACGCAGCTGTCGCGGCGGCTCGCGAGGCGCAGCAGGCGCTCGCTGGCGGCCGTGTCCGAGTGCGGATGGGGATCCACACCGGGACTCCGCACCTCACCGCTGAAGGCTACGTGGGGTCCGATGTCCATCGAGCCGCCCGGATCGCCGCGGCGGGGCACGGCGGGCAGATCCTGGTCTCCGCAGCGACGGCGACGCTCTTGGGCACGGAGGCGCTGCGGGACCTCGGCGAGCACCGGCTCAAGGACCTCCTTGTGCCGGAGCGGATCCACCAAGTCGGGAGCGAGGAGTTCCCGGCGCTCAAGAGCCTGCATCTGACGAACCTGCCGGTGCCCGCCACAGCGTTTGTCGGGCGTGATGAGGAGCTCGACGCACTCTCCGACCTCGTCCGCCGCGCCGACGTCCGCCTGGTCACGCTCACGGGGGCCGGCGGGACCGGGAAAACGCGCCTCGCGCTCCAGGTGGCCGGCACGATCGCCGACGCCTTCGAGGGTGGCGTCTGGTGGGTCCCGCTCGCAGCGATTCGCGATCCCCAGCTCGTGATGACAACGGCAGCGAGATCGCTCGGCGCGCAAGGCGACCTGGCCAACCACATCGGCGACAAGCAGTTACTGATCCTCTTCGACAACTTTGAGCAAGTGACGGCGGCCTCCCCCGACATCGCCGACCTCCTGGAACGCTGTCCCGGACTCAAGCTGCTCGTCACCAGCCGCGAGCCGCTGCGGGTTCATGGGGAGTGGGAGTTCGGCGTAGATCCGCTTCGCGACTCCGAGGCGGTGGCGCTCTTCACCACCCGGGCGGTCGCCGCGCGGCGCGACTTCAGCGCCAACGGCGAGGTGCGCCAGATCTGCCTCCGGCTCGACAACTTGCCTCTTGCCATCGAGCTCGCCGCCGCCCGGGTCAGGGTGCTCTCTCCACGGGCGATGCTCGCGCGTCTCGAGCAGCGGCTCCCCGTGCTCATCGGTGGAGCGCGGGATGCTCCGGAACGACAGCGTACGCTCCGAGCGACGATCGAGTGGTCGCACGATCTGCTCTCCGCAAACGAGCAGCGGCTGTTCGCCCGCCTGTCGGTCTTCAACGGGGGCTGCACGCTCGAGTCGGCCGAAGAGGTTGCCGACGCGGACCTCGACACCCTCCAGTCGCTCGTCGACAAGAGTCTCGTTCGTCATCGCGAGGATCGGTTCTGGATGCTGGAGACGATCCGCGAGTTCGCAGGCGATAGGCTGGAGGCGTCCGGCGAGCTCGGCGAGACACGCCGCCGCCACGCGCTTCATTTCCTGGCCCTGGCGGAGGAGGCTCACCCGAAGATCGCCGGTCACCCCGGCACGTGGTTGTCCAGGCTCGAAGCCGAGCATGACAACTTCCGTGCCGCCATCGACCGTCTGGCGGCGGGTGGTGAGAACGAGGTGGTGGCACGCCTGTGCGGCGAGCTGTGGCCCTTCTGGTACCTGTCCGATCACGTGATGGAGGCCACGCGCCGCTGCGAGGACGCGCTGGATCGGTATCTCATCCCCGACGCGGTCCGGGCGAAGGCGTTGAACGGGGCCTTGTCGATGGCCTGCGAGGGCGGAGACACCGTGACCGGCCGGCGCCACGCAGAGGAGGCACTCGCGATCCACGAGGAGCTCGGAGAACCATGGGCGCTCGCCAATTCGCGCTTCTTGCTTGCGCAGGTGAGCGCCGCGGAAGGAGACTGGCCCGCGGGACGCGACCTGTTGGAAGACAGCGTCCGTACCTTCGCAGAGCTCGGCGACAGCCACATGACGATGCTCTCCAGGCGGACCCTTGCGTGGATGTACGAAGAGCTCGGCGACGAACAGCGGTATCGCGCACTGACCGAGGAGAACTATCGCCAGGCGCGGGCCGCCGGCAACAAGCGCATCGAGGCGCGAGCGCAGGCATGCCTGGCGGACTTCGTCGTCAAGGAGGGTCGCGTCGCCGAGGGTCTCGCGATGTATCGGTCGAGCCTTCGCCTCGACCGCGAGGTTGGTGACAAGCAGGGTGCGCGCCTCGATCTCTACAATATCGCCGAGGCGCTCTCCATCGCGGGTGACCTCATGGCAGCTGCTACGCTCCTTGCAGCCGTCGAAGCCTGGCGCGAGCGGTCGGGTGTCGCTCCGGAGTCGTGGCGCGAGAGGATGAACAAGAGAACGCTCGAGCCCATCCATGCCGGGCTCGCCGCTGACGTGTTCGCGGCGGCATGGGCGCGTGGTGCGGCGCTCACCGTGGACGAAGCCGTCGAACTCGCTATGCCGGCCGGTTCGTGACCACCATCTTGGACAACCTGCGACGGGCCGGCGCGCGGGCCGGCGCCACGCTCTGGGGCGGCGGCCGCGTGCCAGCGCGGGTAGATACGCAGTCCGCGCCGCTTGGGAGGCGGGGGCAAGGGCCTCCTGCACGGACTCCGGTATTACTGTCAAGGGGGCCCATGACCGGAGGGCGAGCGTCCCGGAGCACGTGGCACCGGCTCACATGCAGTCCCAAGGTCGCCGGCGACGTGTCCACGCTCGGGGCAAGACACCGGGGCGGGAAACTCGCGGGCAGAGGCTGAGCGATCGCTGCGCGGGGAGCCGATCTGGGCCCTCATCAAACAGCAGTACTGAAGCGGCGGGCAACAGGAACAGCCACCGCGGGTGTGACGACCACCCGCACGTCCCTGCCCGCCTGGCTCACGAGCCCACTCGCCCCCTCGGCCGAGCAAGGGGAGTGACCACTGGCAGCACGATCGCAGAGGGATGGGCGGCATCGAGGAAGACCTCCTGGTCCGCGACGTGGAGAGCCGTGCCAGTGGCCAGCGGCTCCCCTCCCCCGAGGTTTCGCGCGATGCGTGGGTGCGCGCCGCTCGAGACCTGCACACGCAGGCGATGTCCCCTGCCGAAGCGGTATGCCGTCGGCCACAGGTCGACGCTCAAGGCGACGACGCCGTCGGGACCGGCGGTATGGCGCTCCGGCGAGACGCGGGTCGCGCCGTCGCACACGTTGATGGAGCGGCCTCCTGGCTGGACATCGCAGAGGCGCACGAAGAAGTCCGTGTGAGCCAGGCTGGAGCGGATGTGCAGCTCGGCACGCACCGGGCCGATGACCTCCAGAGCGTCCTCCAGCACCGCGCTGGTGTAGGTCAGCACGTCCGGCCGGGCCTCCAGCCGCCGGTTGTCGCGGGGCCCGGCGTGGCGACCCAGCACGATGCCGCCCACTGACGGCGTCGGGCGGCGCGGGTCGTACCGGAAGCGGTCCGGTGGCACGGACGCCGGAGACGACGGCTGATCCGGCCCGAGACGTGCCCCGCCGTGAAGGTGCCAGCGCGTGACTTCGGCCGGCGGCGGCCAAGCAGGCAGCGAACGCCACATTCCGCCCTGGCCGCTCCGTAGCCCGGCCCCGCCCAGCCAGCGCCGAGCGGCCCCGAACAAGCCCTGGGCACTGCCGCTCCGGTCCCCCGCGCCCATGACGAAGACCCGGACCGGCGGCGCGGGTCGAGGCGCTCTCCGGCCGCGGACGTGCTCATCGAACCAGGCCAGGGACTCGCGCACGCCCACCAGCACGTTGCCCGCCGCCACGTGCTTCCACGGCCCCACGGTCAGGCGCACCGTCCGGCCCGCCCGCCGAAGCGCCTCGTAGTCGGCCAGCTGGCGGGGCAGGAACAGGTCATACCAGCCCGCCAAGAGCGTCACGGGCGCCGAGACGTCCGCCAACCGCTGGCTGTGGTCGACCGCCTGCCAGTAGGCATCCGCCGTGTCCGTGTGCTCAAGCCACTCTTGGTAGAAGGGGACATGGCGGCCCGCCGCCGCGCGGTCGGTATCACGCAAGGGCAGACGCCCGAAGGCACGTCCAAGCGGGCCACGACCCTGCACCAGCGCCAGCAGACGCTGCCAGGTGCTGTCGTCCGCATGCGCCGTGGAGACTGCCCAGGTCAGGTTCGAGTCGAGCGAGAACCCCCCGCCCAGGTGGATGAGGCTGCCGAACTCCGACGCGCTCACCTGCGGCGCCAGCGCCCTGAGGTACGCCGGCGCGTCGGTGGCGACGGCCCACTGCACATAGCCCAGGTAGCTCGCGCCGGTCATCGCCACGGCGCCCCCGAACCAGGGACGCGTGGCCAGCCACTCGAGCGTGGCCAGGCCGTCCGTCCGCTCATCGTGGAGTGGCCGGTACGCGCCACCCGACCCGGCCGTGCCGCGACAGCTCTGGACCAGAGCCTGATAGCCGCGCTCGGCGAATACGCGCGCCAGCAGGCCGTTGAGCCCGCGGCGGCCATACGGCGAGCGCATCAACACGATGGGCAGCGGGGCG
>JALZLQ010000046.1 GCA_030858605.1 Chloroflexota bacterium | reverse complement strand
CATCCAAGACTAGTGTCCGCCCCATGGACATCTGAAGGGAAGTGGGCTGCGCCGGGCCACGCGCGCGACCACGCAGCGGCCCCAGCGACGGGATGGCCCGACGCTAGACTCACGAGCGATGGTGGAGCCCCTGACCTCGCTGATCAGACCGCACCGCGGGCCGGTCCTCCCGGCCTTCGAACGGCTCGCGCCCCCACCACCAGAGAACCTGGTCGCCGCGGAGATCGAGGCACGGACGTCCGGCGGGGACGTGGTCATCGAGCTGCACGGGCGCGGGGCGTGGATCGCCAGAGGCGCGGTCAACCGGTTGCGGCGGGCCTATGACGTCGAGTCGCTCGCCCTGACGCGGCTCCAGGCGGAACTCGTGCTCCGGCCACCGGACTTGCGCCATCTCGACGCGGCACTTGACGGGCTGGCCATCCATCCACGGGGCACCACCGGCGTCCGTCAGGCGATCCTGGAGCCCTTCACCTCGACCTGTGCGACCTGCGGGCGTCCGGTCATCGTGGAGGAGTACCTGTGGGATGCGGGGGCCACGGCGCCATCCCGCAAGTCATACCGCTGCGACGGGTGCGGCGACCGATCGCGGTCAGCAGAAGGGCGGACGGTTGCCGTCGACGCCGACGACATCCGTCGCGCCCAGCACATGACGCGCGCCGCGAACTCCTCACGCGAACGACTGCGCGGCCGCTTCCCCGCACCCGAGCCGGGACACCCGCTGCCCGGCCAGCTGCTCGATCTCTACACGCCGCGGACCCTTGAGGCGTTCGACGTCCTGGCCGAGCGCCTCGAGTCCGATCTCCGCGCGGCACCCATCCAGGCTGCATTGCAGCTGGCGCTGGTGCATGCCCTGATCCCCAGTTCGCGGTTGAACCGTCAGCCCGGTCGCCTCCAGGCACTGCGCATCACCAATGGCACGCTGCGCATCCCCACCGATCGAGGCTGGCGCGAGCGCAATCCCTGGCTCCTGTTCGAGGAGGGGTTGCGACAGGTGCGCTCCTTCGTGCAGCGGCTCGAGAGCGTGCCCGGCGGTTCCATCCAGGCCCGCTTCGGGAGCGACCTTACGGCGCTGGTCGATGGTTCGTCCAACGTCGTGCTCCACGATGCTGGCGCGGTCGCGCGGCGCACAGGACCATCCTTCCCCCTCGACCGACCTGTCATTCCCGGGCGCCTGGACCCGCGCTCGCGCATCCGGCTGGTCCTGACCCAGCCACCCATCCACTGGAGCCCGGAGAACCTCGCTTTCGCCTACCTTGCGACCTCCGTGGTGCTGGGCCGCGAGGCGGCCGAGGACCTGCCGCTGGATGCGCTGTTCGGTCCTCCGTCGGCCAGCGAATGGGGTCGAGACGTGGCGGTCCTGAGGCGCTCCATGGCGGCTGCTCGGACCGTGCTGGCGGCGGACGGGGGAGTGGTCCTCATCCTCGACCGCACGGGCCCGGCTGGTTTGGCGGCCGGGGTCCTGGGCGGGGTCGGGGCCGGACTCCGCCTGTCCAACGCCGTGCTGGCCGAGCGCGGGGACGAGATAGCCGGCACGCTTGAGTTCTCGCCTGGTGGGGCCGTCCCACTCGATGACGGTCCATTCCAGCTCTCGGCCGTGGAGGAAGCGGTCAGAGATGTGGCGGTGGGCGTGCTCCAGGCTCGTGGCGAACCGGCCCGCTACGAACGGCTGCTCGGCGAGGTGCTCATCGGCCTCGACCGGCTGGGGCATCTCCGAAGGCTCGTCGGCACGCGGACCTTCGCTGAGACCGAGGCAAGAGCGGAGCGCGAGGCACAGGCGCTCGGCCTCTTCGGAGAGGTGCTCTCGAGCGTTGGCGGTGGTACTGACCCGGGTGCGGGTCCCACTTCCAGCCGGTGGCGCGATGCACGCCGGCCGGTCCGCGGTGCCGCCCGCAGCCCTGAGCCATCGGCGGGCGACGCCGAAGCTGCGACCGAAGCCCCCGCCACTCCCGACCCCGACGCGGAAGCCACGACCGTTGGTAGCACGCTCCACGACCGCTGGGCCCAAGCCGGCTCCGGATCGGACCCAGTCAAGCTGCTCCTGGAGATCGTGCTGGGCGAGTTGCGCCGGCCGGACCACCCGCGGCTTCGGGAGCTGGAGCCCGGTCGCTGGTGGCTGCGCGACAAGCGCGACATCACGGCCGCGCGTCTGCCGCTCTCCGACCGCCTGGAATGGGCCGTCTTCAGCCTCCTCTCGACCAGCGGTGAGCTGTCCGAACAGAGCTTCTTCGATCGCATCGCGGGCATGTTCCGCGGCCACGACACGCCGGACGAGGAACTGGTTCGAGCCTGCCTGGAGAGCTACCGCGGAGATGGCGATCCACTCTCAGAGACACTGCGGACGCAGGACTCTCTCCAGGCGCGGCACGACGAACACGGCACGCTGGTAGGCATGCTCGTCGAGTACGGCCACAGGCTGGGACTCAGATGCTGGATCTCGGGCCGCGAGCAGCGCCGCCTCTTCAAGGGTGCGCCGCTGGCGGACCTCCTCTCCGAGGCCGAGCAACGCGTCTACCTGCCCCTGGTCACGCCCGGCGAGACTGAAGCGCTGGAGGCCGCCGACTGCATCTGGTACGTGCGCGGCAAGGTCACCTTCCTCTTCGAGGTCGAGTGGACGGCCATGCTAGCCGAGCCCATCCTCCGCCGCGGGGCCCGCATCCCGCCATCCGACACGCTGATCCGGTTCCTGGTCGTGCCTTCGGAGCGAACGGAGCTCGTCCGCCTCAAGCTGGCTCGGTCCCCACTCCTGCGGAGTCGCATCGAGGACGACAACTGGCATATCCTGAAGTCCGATCACCTGCGCAGCTTGTACGCCCGAGATGTGGCCGATCTGGAGGACCTCGCCCCACTGCTGGGGCTGGATCCGGAGATCGAGAAGCAGGGCGAACAGCTCGCGCTCTTCGGTTGAGACGGCCGACGCCCACCGCCACCAAGACCCAAGGAGTCGACCAGCGATGACCTCCGCACCCAGCCAGAGCCCCGTGCGCGACCTGGCGGACCGCTTCTGGGACTGGTTCCTGACCACCAATCCCACCTTCGCCACGATGCTGGGGGACGAGCGCTTCGACGACCGGCTGGACGATCCCAGTCCGGAAGGTCGAGCAGCGGAGGTCTCTGACATCCACCGCTTCATGGGTGAGGCGGCGGGCATCGACGGGTCGGGGCTGGACACCGAGGAGCGCATCACCCTGGACATGCTCCAGGTGGTCGGCCGCATCAGGCTGCGTGCCCATGAGCACCGGCTCTACCAGTTCGAGGCCATCGACCAGATGGCAGGGCCCCAGAGCCTGCCAAGCGATCTGGCACCTTTCCAGCGCGTGGATACCCCGGAGCGCTTCGAGCGGCTGCTGACCCGGCTGCGAGCATTCCCTGCCCACCTCGCCGCCCACCAGGCCAACTTCCAGGAGGGCGTCCGGGAAGGGCGGACGGCCGCCCGGCCCGTCTTCGAGCGGACCATCACGCAGGTCCGTCGTGCTGTGGATACGCCGGCCGACCAATCACCCTTGCTGGGCGCCGACAAGCCGCTGGACGATGATCAGCGAGCGACCCTGCGGGGGGTGCTGCAAAGCGTCGTGAGGCCGGCCCTGGTGAGCTATCTCGCAGCGCTGGAGGAGGCCCTGCCCAGCGCGCGGTCGGGCGACGGGCTGTGGTCGCTGCCGGATGGCGAAGCCGTCTACCGCACCCTCATCCTGGCCTCTACCACCCTGGAGGATGAGCCGCAGGTCTTCCACGACTTCGGGCTGGAGCAGATCGGACTCATCGACGCTGAGCGGCTGGTCATCGCACAGGAGCTGGGCTTCGCGGATGTGGCCGCTCTGCGCGCGTCACTGGAGGAGGATCCGGCCAACCGGCCGGCCAGTCGGGAGGCTTTGGTCGAGCTGGCGCGTGAGCAGATCAAGAGGGCGGAGGCGGTCGCGTCCACCATGTTCGGTCGACTGCCTCGGGCAGCCTGCGAGGTGCGGCCGGTGGAGGCTTATCAGGAGGCTGAGGCACCACC
>JALZLQ010000030.1 GCA_030858605.1 Chloroflexota bacterium | reverse complement strand
GCTGGTATCCGACGTCGAGGAAGTAGGACGTTGCCGTAGGCACGTCCGGGTCGGGTCCACCCCGCACGCCCGGCCCGCGCTCAGCGCGCTCCACCCAGCCATGGATGGCCTCCAGCCACCGTGCGGGTCGGTCAGTCTCGATGCCCTCGAACTGGAGGAAGCCACGGACCTCGGGTGTACCTCCGCAGGACGCGTCCCAGAGGTAGCTGTCACCTTCCTCGTCTCGGATGACCTCCAGACCCTTGATCACCGGATCACGCGGCGGCACCGTGCCCTCGATGAAGATCTCAGTGACCTGCTGGCGTGAGAACTCGCTGGGTCGGTAGCCGGTGTAGGCGTCCACCTGAGCTTCCTCAAGCCCATTCGGACGGGCGAAGTCGTTGATGGCCCAATCGGCGGTGACCTCCTGGAGGAAGGCTCGCCACATGGGGCCGGCCACATCAAGGGAGAAGATGGGATCCTCACGGCTGCCCACCTCGGTGGCGTCACTGTTGCCGTTCCAGGCGCCCACCGCCAGGGCGTACTCGCCGCGTTGTCTACCTGCCTCGTCCGGCGGCGCCAGATAGCCCATCGCGGTGAGGTCCTTGGAGTCGTTGTTGGTGCCGGTCTTGAGGGCCGCGGGGCGATGGCGGCCATTGGCGTCGGTCAGCTCCATGCGGCCCCAGATGGGGTTGATCTCAGGTCGGGTATTACCGGCCAGGATGTCCGTCATGATGTGCGCCGCCTGGGGCGTGATGATGGCCTCGCCCTCCGGCAGCTCACGCAGCGGGACCAGCTCCGTACCGGCCTTGTCGCTGACCGTGCGGATGAGCGTCCGCTCCACCACGCGGCCGCGGTTGGCGATCGTGCCGTAGGCGTTGGTGAGGTCTGCGGGGTGCACCTCAAGCGTGCCCAGGGCCATGGACAGGCCCGCGGTGGGTGTGTCGTTCTGCTGGAACTCCATGCCGAAGCGCTTGGCCATGTCGAAGACGTGGGCCTCGCCCGTGACGGCCAGCGCCTTGATGGCCGGGATGTTGAGCGACTGCTGGAGGGCCAGGCGCAGGCGCAGCGGGCCGCGCTCCAGCAGGTCGAAATTCTTGGGCATGTACCCGCCGCCGAAATCAGTAGTCACGTCCATGAGCAAGGTCGAGGCGGTCAGCGTGCGGTCGTTCAGGCCGGTGCTGTAGGTGAACGGCTTGAAGGCAGAGCCTGGCTGACGCCAGCCGTCGGCCAGGACGTCAAACTGCGGTTGGAACTTGGGATTGATGCGACGACTCTCGTAGTAGTCGGCGCTGCCCACGTAGGCCACCACCTCGCCGGTCTGGTAATCCATCGCCATCATGGCGCCGTTGAAGAGGTTGCTGTCGCGAAGTGCCTGCATCCAGGGCTGGGTCTCCACACCGATACGGTCGGCGTACTCTGGGCCGCGATGCGGGGCGATGGCGGCAGCCTTGACCCACTTCTCGGCGCTGGCCTGCATCGCCATGTCCAGCGTGGTCACGATTCGGAGGCCGCCGCGCTCCAGTTCCGGACAGGTGGCTGCGTCGGCGCAGAGCTCGACCGTCAGCTGCTCACGCACAGCCCAGATGAAGTGCGGGGCCAGCCAGGGGGGCAGCTCCTGGTCGATCAGTACGACCTCGTCGTCCTGCGCCGCGAGATAGTCCTCGCGGGAGAACTCGTCGCCTGTGAGGACGCGGCGCGTGGGGTCGTCCGCGAGAAGTTGCAGCACGAAGTTCCGCCGTCGCACGATGTCCGTGTCGTCCGGCACGATGAGCCGTCCCGCGTCATCTTCCACGGCGTTGCGCACCAGGTCGTAGTTGGAAGGCGACTGGGGAAGGGCCGCCAGTAGCGCGGCCTCGCTGAGGGTGAGCTCGGAGAGGTCCTTGCCGAAGTAGCCCTCCGCGGCAGCTGCCACCCCATAGGAGTTGTTGCCATAGAAATTCTGGTTCAGATAGGCCGTTATGATCCGTTCCTTGCCGTCGCGTCCGGGGAATGCCTGCGTGACGCGGATGGATTGGATGATCTCCTTGATCTTGCGTTCCACTCGGCGGTCGGGGTCCTGCACCAGCTCGCTGGGGAGCAGCCGCTGGCGGACCAGTTGCTGGGTGATGGTGGAAGCGCCGCGCAGGTCGCCGGAGATGGTGTCAAGGCCGGCGGCGACGATGCCCAGGGGGTCGAAGCCGGTGTTGGTCCAGAAGGACTTGTCCTCGACCGCCGTCGTAGCGTCGATGAGGATGAGTGGCAGGTCCGCGAAGTCCACGACCTCGCGCCGCTCCCCGGAGCTGAAGCGCGCGAGCTCGGTCTCGCCGTCGCGCGCGTAAACGACCGATTCCTCGACGAACTGGATGGTCTCCAGCTCCCTGGGGTCGCTCAGCCCCTGGCTGAAGGCGGCATAGACGCCGACCACGCCTATGAAGGCGCCGATGGCCACGGTGGCCATGGTCGCGAAGATGAAAAGAGAAAGGCCGGCGATCACGCGACGCGGGCCGCTGCCCTTGCCTCGGCGGCCGTTGTCCAGGCGACGCGCCTGCCGGCGTGCAAGGCTGGTCTGCATCTCGGCCGGGACTCTAGCATAGGAGGGGTATGACGACGCCTACCGACCCCAGCGACGACACGACCACCGGCGCCGATGGCGCGACCATGGCAACCGAGCCCAGCGATGCACCATCTGGCTTCCTGGCCGAGCTCACCTGGCGCGGCCTCGTCGCCGAGCAGAGCCCTGGCCTTGCGGCGCGCCTGACCCGTGGCCCGATCGCTGGCTACATCGGCTTCGACGCGTCGGCCACGTCGCTGCATGTGGGCCACCTGCTGCAGGTATTCCTCCTGACGCACATGCAGCGGACCGGCGGGCGGCCGGTGGTGGTCATCGGCGGTGCGACGGGCATGATCGGTGACCCGTCGGGCAAGAGCAGCGAGCGCAAGCTCCTGGACGACGCGCAGATCGCTGCGAACGCGGCGGCCATCCGCGGCCAGTTGGAGCGCTTCATCGACTTCTCACCTGGCCCCACTGAGCCACAAGTGGTGGACAACCGGGAATGGCTGGCGCCCTACTCCATGCTCGACTTCCTGCGTGAGATCGGCAAGCACTTCACGGTGCCCTACATGCTGGCCAAGGACTCCGTGCAGGCCCGGTTGGGCGCGGGCATGTCCTTTACGGAGTTCTCGTACATGACCTTGCAGGCGGCGGACTTCCTGCACCTCCACCGAGAGCGCGGGGTGGATCTCCAGATGGGTGGCGCGGACCAGTGGGGCAACATCACCGCCGGCCTGGAGCTCATCCGGCGTGCCGAGGGGCGCGAGGAAGGCGCCGATCCGCCGGCCTTCGGGCTGTGCAGCCCGCTGCTGCTCACCCGCTCCGGCGTGAAGATGGGAAAGTCGGAGCGTGGCGCCGTCTTCCTGGATCCGACTCTCACCAGCGCCTATGAGTTCTACCAATACTGGCTGAACGACGAAGACGAGCTGGCCGTCCAGCACCTTCGGTGGCTGACCGAGATGGGCGAGGAGGACATCAAGGCCATCGAGGCGGAGCAGGTGCAGGCGCCCGGAGCCCGCGCCGCGCAGCGGGCCCTTGCCTTCGACCTCACGTCGCGCGTCCATGGCCGGGATGAGGCCGAGCGGCAGGTGCGGGTGGCCGAAGTGGCCTTCTCCGGCTCGTCCATCAACGATCCCGACGTCCTCGACGTGTTGCACCGCGAGGTCGGCGGCTTTGCGCTGACCGACGAAGTGCTGGCTGGCGACATGATCGGACTGGCGCTGGCCAGCGGCCTATTTGCCTCCAAGAGCGATGCGAGACGGGCGATCTCACAAGGTGGACTATCTGTAGGGGACGAGCGAGTGTCATCGACTGAGCAGACCATTCCCGCGCCCGTGGCAGGTCGCTACCTGGTGGTGCGTGCCGGCAAGAGGCGTCTGGCAGTCGGCCGGCGCGAGGGGTGACCGCGGTCAGCCGCCGTCGTGGCGGCGTCTTAGCTCGGCGATGAGGGCAGTAGGCGGCGTGTCGCGCTCAGCTGCCAGGACCAGGACGTGGTACAGCAGATCGGCCAGCTCGCCGGCCAGGGCAGTGCCCGTCCCCTCGCTCGGCGCGGCAGCGTGGTCCTTGGCGGCGAGCACGACCTCCGTGGCTTCTTCGGCCACCTTTCGTGCCGCCGCGTCCACGCCGCCTTCCAGCAGCCGCGTGGTGTAGGAGCCGGCCGGCCGGGTGGCGGCGCGATCGGCGATGGTCGACCAGAGGGTCTCGAGCCAGGCGAAGCCCTGGGGGGCCGTGATCGGCTCTGGCCCGTCGGTCGAATGGTCGAAGCAGGAACGCGCGCCGGTGTGGCAGGCGGGCCCGGTCGGTTCGGCGGTGAGCAGGATGGCGTCGCCGTCGCAGTCGATCGTGGCGCTCATGAGCCGAAGCACGTGACCGCTGCTCTCGCCCTTGCGCCAGAGCCGGTCGCGCGACCGGGAGTGGAAGTGGACCTCGCCGGTGCGCAGGGTCGCCTCGAGTGCCTCGCGATCCTGCCAGGCCAGCATGAGCACTCGGCCGTCCGCGACGTCCTGCACGATGGCGGGAACCAGCCCGTCACGCCCCCAGCGTACGGCTTCGAGATCGAGCGGGACGACGGGCGGCGGCGGAGGAGAGGCTGGCACGATCAGACCGCCACCGGCATGGGTCGAACCGGCACACCGGCCGCCACCAGCGCCTCCTTGACCGATGCGATCGAGTGCAGGTCCCGATGGAAGATCGAGGCGGCCAGCACGGCGTCGGCGCCACCCTCGGTGACGGCCGCCACCATGTCCGCCGGACTTCCCGCGCCACCGGAGGCGACCACGGGAACGTCCACCGCCGCGACCACGGCACGGATCAGGTCCAGATCGTAGCCGCCGCGCGTTCCGTCGCGATCCATCGAGGTCAGCAGGATCTCACCGGCTCCCAGCTCCACGAGTCGCTGTGCCCAAACGACCACGTCGAGTCCGGTCGCCTCACGACCCCCACGTGCCACCACCTGCCAACCTTTGGGCTCGTCATCCGTCCGCGTCCAGGCCTGTGCATCGATCGACGCGACGACGCATTGCCGGCCGAACATCCGGGCACAACGCCGGATGAGAGCCGGATCGCGGACCGCCGCCGTGTTCACGCCGACCTTGTCAGCGCCGGCGCGCAGGACGGCCTTCATCTCGTCCGTGGAACGGACGCCGCCACCCACGGTCAGCGGCACGAAGGCGCTGCGCGCCGTGCGCTCCACGATGTCCAGCAGCGTGCCGCGTGACTCCGGTGCCGCCGTGATGTCCAGGAACACCAGTTCGTCCGCACCGGCCTCGGCGTATCTCGTCGCGAGCGTGGGCGGGTCGCCCTCGTCCGTTAGGTCCACGAAGCGGGTGCCCTTGACCACGCGGCCGTCGGCCACGTCCAGACAGGGGATCACGCGACGCAGAAGCATCGATCAGCTCGTGGTGGCAGCGGCGCCGGCAGGGGAGGCGAGCTGCACCAGATTCGTCAGGATGCGCAGGCCGTCCGTTCCGGACCTCTCGGGGTGGCACTGGATGCCCAGGATGCGACCCGAGGCGACGATGCTCGGGAAACGCCCACCGTGCTCCGTCTCTGCGACCACCACGGAGCGATCATCTGGCACGCCCACGAAGGAGTGGACGAAGTAGGCCGGCGCACCGTCAGCCACGCCGTCGAGCAGCGGGTGCTCCCGGACGCGCTCCAGGGCGTTCCAGCCGATGTGCGGCAGGCGGGGCGCGTCCGGTACGCGCTCGACCGATCCGGCCAGTAGCCCGAGCATCTCAGCACCGTCCTCCTCGGAACGTTCGAAGACCAACTGGAGGCCCAGGCACACGCCGAAGTACCACGCGCCATCGCCCAAAGCTTCGGTGATAGCGCGATGGAGGCCGCGGCGGCGCAGCCGGGCCATGGCCGGTCCGCTGGCGCCGACACCCGGCACCACGACCACATCGGCGCCGACCAGGTCGGTCGGGCGGCTGGCCAGGCGCACGGTCGCGCCCACCCGCTCGAGCGCGTGCTGGATGCTCACCAGGTTGCCGGCTCCGTAGTCGACCACGGCGACCTCCGTCACGGCTTCGAACCTTCCGACTGGTGGGGCGAAGCTTCCAGGGTGCCCTTGGTGGAAGCCACGCCGATGCGCCGGGGATCGATGGCCACGGCTCGACGCAGTGCGCGGGCGAGAGCCTTGAAGCTGGCCTCTGCCATGTGATGGTCGTTGCGGCCGCTGGCGCGCAGGTGGAGCGTTGCGCCGGCCGTCCGGGCGAACGACTCGAGGGCGTGCTCCACGAGCTGGGTCGAGAGGGCACCTATGCGCTCACCGCGGAAGGGCAGGTCGAGGACCGCGTATGGGCGTCCCGAGAGGTCCAGCACGCACGTGGCCAGTGACTCGTCCATGGGCACGGACGCTTCGCCGAAGCGCTCGATGCCGGCGCGATCGCCCAGCGCGCGACTGACCGCCTCGCCGAGGGTCAGCGCGACGTCCTCGACGCTGTGGTGCTCGTCGATGTGGAGGTCGCCCTCGGCCTCGATCGAAAGGTCGAAGACGGCGTGGTGAGCCAGAGAGGTCAGCAGGTGGTCGTAGAAGCCGACGCCCGTGGCGATCGAGGCCTGACCGGAGCCGTCCAGGTCGAGGCGCACGGTGATCTGGGTCTCGCGCGTCTCGCGGCGAGCCTCACTTCTTCGTTGAGCGCTGCTCATGGCTGCCACGCCGCGATGACGGCGAGGAGCCGCTCGTTCTCCTCGCGGCTGCGTACGGTCAGTCGCAGGTGAGCGGCCAGCGGGTGATCCGTCGGGAAGGAGCGGGGCACGATCCCGGACCGGAGCAGGTGCTCCCCGGCCGCGGTGGCGCGTGGCGGATCCCCCAGCGCGATGAGCAGGAAGTTGGTGACGCTAGGGGCCGGTGGCCAGCCGGCGGCCGTCAGCTGCTCGGTCAGCCAGCCGCGCTCCGCTGAGATCCGGGCTGCGTTGGCGCGTGCCACATCAGGGCGACCCAGCGCGACCGCACCCAGCGTGGCGGAGATAGTCGAGATGCTGCCCGGTGGACGGACCGCTTCCAGCCTCGCGGTGACCGTTCGCGACCCCGCCGCATACCCGACGCGCGCGCCGGCCAGGGCGAAGGCCTTGGAGAGCGTTCGTACCACCAGCAGGTGGGGATACCGGTCGAGCAATGACACGGCGCTGCCTTCCACGAACTCTGCGTAGGCCTCGTCGATAACCACTAGCGGGGGGTCCGGGACGGCGGAAACGACATCGAGCAGCACCAGCAGCCGGTCGGGATCCTCGCGAGCCCCTGTCGGGTTGTTGGGATCGCACAGCCAGACCACCGAGGCGCCGGCCAGTCGGGGCAGCAGAGCCCCCAGGTCGAGCCCGAAGCCATCGTCGGGTCCGCGTCTCGGGATGCGGATGGTCCGGGCACCGCGCTGTGCGCTGAGCACGCCATACATGGCATAGGTCGGTGTCGGGAGCAGCGCCATGGAACCCTCGGACAGCCAGGCCTTGGCCACCATGTCCAGGATCTCGTCGGCACCTGCCCCCACCACGATGCGGTCAGTGGTGACGCCGAGGTACGCCGCGGCGGCCGCCGTCAGGTCGGCGTAGCTGCTGTCCGGATACTCGTTGAGGGGCGGGTCGAAGTCACCGCCCAGAGTCGCGGCGGCCCACTCCGGCGGCGCCGGCGAGGTGTTGGTGTCGAAGCGCAGGATCTCCTCGGGGCGCAGTCCGTAGCGATCCGCGATAGCTCGGTTCGACGGTTCCCAGGTGTAGACCTGCGAAACGGCCGCTGGCGACGCGTCCGTCACGACTCGCCGGCCTCGGGCTCGAAGCGGATCTCCACCGCGCGCCGGTGTGCCGTGAGACCTTCCGCCTCGGCCACCGTGGCGACAGTTTCGCGCACCGACGCGAGCCCGTCCCGCGTGACGCGCTGCACCTGGAGCCACTTGCCGAAGGACTCGACGCTGAGGGCTCCGTACGCACGTGCCAGGCGGCCGGTGGGCAGCACGTGGTTGGAACCCGTGGCGTAGTCGCCGGCCGACTCGGGGGCGTAGGCGCCCAGGAATAGCGAGCCGGCGTGGCGAACGGTCTCCTGCGCATGATCCAGATCCTCGACCACCACAGAAAGGTGCTCGGGTGCGTACTCGTTGACGAACGCGAACGCTTCGTCCAGGGTCGTGGTTTCGACGATCAGGCCGGCGCTGGAAAGTGAGGCCTGAAGCTCCGTCTGACGAGGGAGTATCGGTAGCTGGCGCGTGATCGCCTCGACCACCCCATCGGCCAGCCTCGACGACGGCGTAACGAGGATGGCAGGCGAGTCTGGCCCGTGTTCGGCCTGGCTTAGAAGGTCGGCTGCGACATGGGCTGGATCGGCCGTATCGTCAGCCACGACCATGACCTCCGAAGGTCCGGCGGGCATGTCTATGGCCACCCGCCCGAAGACCTCCAGCTTGGCGGCAGTCACCCAGGCATTGCCGGGTCCTACGATCTTGTCCACCGGGCGGATGGTCTGCGTGCCGTAGGCCAGGGCAGCGATGGCCTG
>JALZLQ010000023.1 GCA_030858605.1 Chloroflexota bacterium | reverse complement strand
GTGTAGTACCACCACTCGGTCAGCCGGTCGTGCGTGCCGTCGTCGCGCGGCAGGACCACGGGCTGGGGGTCCGGCGCGCGACTTGCGGTCGCCGTGCGCTCCGGCACGGCCCGCGGCACGACCGGCTCGTTGGCCAGCAGCCGGCCAGACGGCGAGCAGGCGGCCAACAGCAAGACCGCCACGAGCGACAGGGCCAAGGTCGGCAGTGCTGCTCCCACCGGCAGCCGCGTCCCGATCCACCGACGCAGCCGCGCTGGCATCCACCAGTTGCGGTCGCCCAGCAGCCGCATCGTCGATGGCACCAGCAGCGCCCGCACGACCGTCGCATCCAGTGCCACTGCGATGGCTACACCTAGACCCACGGCCTTGATGAGCACCACCTCCGCGAAGACGAACGAGCCGGCCACGACCACCACGATGAGTGCCGCGCTGGTGACGATCCGGCCGCTGCGCTCAAGCCCCTGAGCCACGGCCTCGCGGTTGTCGCCGGTGCGGTCGTACGCCTCCTTCATGCGCGAGAGCAGGAACACCTCGTAGTCCATGGAAAGCCCGAAGAGCACGCAGAAGAGGATCACCGGCAGGGTCGTTTCCACGAAGCCCAGCGGTTGGAACCCGAGCAGCGCCGAGAGGTGCCCGTCCTGGAAGATCCAGACCAGCGCGCCGAACGAGGCCAGGATCGACAGCGCGTTGATGATCAGCGCCTTGAGCGGCAGCACCACGGAGCGCAGCAGCACGAACAGCACCAGGTAGGTAGAGATGAGGATGAAGAGGGCGCTGCGCGGGAAGTCCGACCCGATGCGGTCGACCACGTCCTTGACCTCCGCCGCCCCGCCACCGACCAGCACCTCGACGCCGGCTGGCGGCGCGAGCGCGGACACCGGATCGCGCAGGTCATCGACCAGGGCGCGGGCCTCCGTCCGGTTGGGGCCGTACCACGTGACGACGCTGAACGTCGTGAGGTCGCGCCGCGTCGTCCGCATCAGCCGATCGGCCACGTAGCGGTCGGCCGGCCCCCCCGCGTTGGATAGGATCAGCTGGTACTGGTCGCGCTCCAGCCGAGGATCGATGTCCACGATGGAGTCCACGCGCGCGACTCGTGGATCGGCGGCGATGCGGCGCGAGTAGTCGAACAGCGTGCCCACGTTCTCCGGCGTCGTGGCCGCGCCTACCGTGCGCACAGCGAGCAGCAGCGGCGCGAACTCGCCCTCCTGGAACTCGTTGACCAGCAGGTCGTAGGCCTGCCGCGAAGGCACGTCGGGCGGAAGGATCGTCGCGTCGGGTGCGTTGAAACGGACGTGGAGGAAGGGCGATCCGAGGACGATGAGGAGGCCAAGGGTGGGCACGAAGACCCGGAGCGGCCGTTCCATCACCCAACGCGCCAGACGTGCCCATCCGCCCGGACGTGAAATGCCCCGAACGGAGCCGCCCTGTCCGTCGCCCGTCGGCGGACCGCGGCGCCAACGCGGCAGACTCGGCAAGCGCAGCGAGTCGATGCGCGGCCCGACGATGGCCAGCACTGCCGGCAGCAGCGTGACAGCCGCCACCACCGCGAAGGCCACCACGATTGCACCCGCCACGCCGACCGAGCGAAGCACCATGAAGTCGAACAGGATCAGCCCGATCAGACCCAGCAGCACCGTGATGCCACTGAAGAAGGCGGCCCGTCCGGCAGTGCCCACGGTGGCCACCACTGCCGCTTCCACGGTGGGCTGGTCGATGCTCCCGTCCGGCAGTCGTCCCCCGTTACCGCGCGCCAGCTCCTCGCGGAAGCGGCTGGACAGCAGCAAGGCGTAGTCCACGCCCAGCCCGAAGCCCAGCAGCGTGGCCAGGTTCAGCACGAAGATGCTCATCGGTGTCACCGATGCGATGAGGAAGATGAGGGCAAGCGCGATGAGCACCGCCACGCCGCCTACCACGATGGGCACTCCGGCCGCCACCACGCTGCCGAAGACGACCAGCAACGCGATGGCCGCCAGCGGCAGCCCGATCAGCTCGCTGCGCTGGAGATCTCGCTCGCTCACGATCTGGATGTCGCCATAGAAGGCGGGGCCGCCGGCCAGGTAGGTGGTGTAGCCGGGCACGACCTGGATCGCCTCCTCCACAGGGTCGATCGCGTCAGGGGAGGCGTCCGGTGGCAGGTCCAGCGAGACCAGGTGATAGACCGTCCGCCCATCCGCGCTGACCTGATTCGGTGCCAGCGTGTGGGGCAGGACGCCGGTGACGTGCTCTGCCGTCGCGACCTCGGCCAGTGCCGTCGCGACGGCCAGCTCGAACTCGGGTTCGCCGGCTCGCGCCTCGGTCTCTGAACGGACCACCACCACCAGGGCGGAAGGCGGTAGGCCGATCTCCGATTCCAGCGTCTGTCTCGCCCGCGCCGCCTCCAGGTCGTCCAGTGAGAACCCGCCCGGACTCAGCGCACCGGGCGCCTGAGGTGCCAGTGGCAGAGCGGCCAACGCCAGCACCGCCCAGACGGCCACGATCCACCAGGGATGGCGGGCGCAGCGTCGACCGAGGCGTTCGAAGAGGGTCATGAGGGGTGAGTCGGTTCCTGCGGGCGGAGAGAGGAGAGTCGGGCGGGCGACGGTCAGGGGCGGCGGTCAGGCCGCGGCGTCGTCCACGGCAACGATCTCGTAGCTGGTGCCGATCTCGGCCACGCCGCGCACCGTTGCGATGGCCGAGCAGTAGCGCTCTGTTGACAGCGCGATCGCGCGCTCTACAGCTGATTCGCTCACGCCGCGTCCCCGGATGGTGAAGTGCAGCACGATCGACCGATACGGCCAGGGCTGCTCACCGTCCTGCTTCCCCTCGACGCGAACATCCACTCCAGTGACGTCCTGGCGTCCCTTGCGCAGGATCTCCACGATGTCCCAGGCGGCACATGAACCGACGCCCGCCAGGATGAGCTCGGAGGCGCTGAAGCCGGTCGGCGGGTGGTCTCCTTCGGGCTCGTGCGGCGCGTTGACGTCGATGGTCTGGCCGCGGTGCGTGCCGCTCGCCGTGAATCGCTCCGCTTGGCGGTCCCACACGACGTTCACCGTCCGCATACCCCGCCCCTTGTCAGAGCTGGTCGGCGATGGCCGACAGGATGGAGCTGATCTGGCTGCTCAGGAAGAGCAGCGCTACCAGCGTCACGATGGCGATGAGCGCCACGATCAGGCCGTACTCCACGAGGCCCTGTCCGCTCTCGTCGGACGCTGGCCGGCCC
>JALZLQ010000014.1 GCA_030858605.1 Chloroflexota bacterium | reverse complement strand
GGGTGCCATGGGGAGGCCGTCCAGGTAGGTCCGGCTGGCGCCGTCGGCAGGGGCGGCCGCAAGGACCACGATCGTCTCACCGAGGCGCATCCACGGCGCAACGGCCATGGCCGTTGCGACCCGCACCAGCCGGCGCGCGCCGGTCATCAGCAGCTCCTCTACGACCATGGCCATCGAAGGGGCCCCCAGGCCGGTCGTCTGGATGGTCACTGGATGGCCTTGCCAGTGGCCTCGGAACGCCGCCAGCCCACGATGGGTCCCCATCAGCACCGAGCCCTCCGGCCCTCCGTCGAGCAGGCCCGCGGCGCGCTCGGCCGTCTGGGGCTCCTCCACCAGCAGCACCTCGGGTGGCCTATCCCCGGGCTCAGCGCGGAGGAGGATGGTGGGCATGGCTGACCGTCAGGTCCAGCGCTGCACGAGGGCGGCGTTGCGCTCCAGCCAGGCGTTCAACCTGGGAAAGTCGGCTGGTCGCTGGCCCGCGCTGAGCGCAAGCCTGGGGAGGTCGGCGGCCACGTCGAGGTCGTCCCAGGGCGGCAGCATGATCGGGCGCCAACCCTCGGCCCGCAGCGCGTCGTGCGTTGTGGCGAGGGCCGACGAGCCCCCCATTCGCGCGGCCCCGAAGGCACGCTCGAGGCGGCCCTTGAGCCGCTGCCGCTGCCGGCCCGCTATCGATGGCCGCCGCCGCGCCCAGCGCAGTCCGACAAGGTAGTAGCCGCCGTCGGGACAGGACCCCAGGACGGCACGGCGTGCGCGCGCCGAGAGCAACTCGTTCGCCGCCATCTCCACGATCTCGCGGGACAAGGTGGGGCTGTCGGCGCCGACGGCCATCGCGCTGGTAGCACCCGCGTCGAAAGCTCGAAGGAAGCAGTCGACCAGGCCCCCGGAGAGTCCTGATCGCTGCTGGACGGTCACGGCCCAGCCGTCTCCCAGCAGGCGCCGCATGGGCTCTTCATCGCGTGCCTCCGGCACTATGGCCACCGTCCGCCAGCGCAGCGTCCGCGCCGTTGCGCCCAGCGATGCCGCGCCATCGGCCAGGCAGGCAGCCCATAGCTCACGCGTCTCAGCCTGGCCGATCTCGGCCGCCAGCCGCGTCTTCGCGTGGCCGTCGCGCGGCGCCTTGGCCATGAGCGCGAGGACCGGCCGAGGACTTGATTCCGCGATGGCCACCGCGAGCATCGCCCAGCCCGCGGCGAGGGAGGCTCGCACCCTACCCGAGACCTTGCTGCGCCCACCATGGCGCTTCCGGAAACGAACGTCTCGCTGCACGACGCGGATGGACGGATCGGTCAGGGCGCGCGTGATCGCCTGGACCGTCCAGCCGTAGCCAGCGTGGTCCGCATCGATACGCTGGAGGGCGCTCGTGCGCATCACCTTGAAGGGCGGTAGGTCGTCGATCCGCTGGCCAGTGCGGTGCGCCAGCACGGCGGTCACCAGGGCATTGCCCAGCCGTGCGTGCCAGGGTAGGGCGCCCGGCTCGGTCAGCGCCGGGGACCGCCGGCCAAGCACCACATCGCCCTGGTCCAGGTCGGCCACCAGGTGCGGCAGGTCGGCTGGATCGCACGATCCGTCACCATCGAGGAAGGCGACGGCCTGATGGCCGTCCCTGGCCGCCGTCTCCCCGCCGGTACGGCAGGCGCGACCATAGCCGCGCCGCGGTTCATCCACCAGGCGTGCCCCCGCCGACCGTGCGACCTGCTGCGTGCCGTCGCGCGAGCCGCCATCGACGACATAGACACAGCACGATCCGGCCGCCCGGAGGCCCAGTACCAAGCGCCCGATGGCGGCGACCTCATCGAGCACCGGCACGACCGCGGCCACACCGTGCACCGGAAGGGGCGGCCTACTCATCCAGCGGAGCCCAGACCTGGAAGCGTCCGTCGTCGACCATCAAGCGCCGCCCGGAACGAGCCAGCTCGTCCAGCCACGCCGCTCGGTCCCGCCAGCGCAGTCGTCCCGTCACATACGCTTCCTGATCGACGACCACGTAAGCGTCAGTGCTGGCCACCGGGAACACCTCGACACGCGGCCGGTTCGCGAGCGGCGCGGCCACGCCCCAATCGGCGGCAAGGGGTGCATCTGGTGGGATGACCCCCGTGGCTGAGCGCAGGCGCATCAGCGCCGCGGGACGGTTCCAGGCGCCAGCCCCGGTCCATGAGAAGGGCGGCACGCCACCACGTGCCACGGCGATCGCTCCAGCGGATGAGATCAGGACCAGTACCGCGGCAGCGGTGGTGGCACGCCCCAGGGATCTCGTGCCGGGCCACGCCCTTCCAGTGGTGGAGCGGTGCCTTCGGGCGCTTCGGCGATGGTAGCGACGCGACAGCGCCAGCAGCCGGCGTGCGCCTAGACCCCCCGCCACCACGGCCGGCACCAGCAGAAGGAGGCCGTACTGCAGCAGCATCTGGGGTTGGGGCTCGTGGCGGCTGAGCAGATGAGCGACGGCCGGCGGCAGCAGCAGCAGCGCCCAGCGCGGCCGGAGCAGGGGCAGGGCCGCCAGCGAGAGCACCAGCCCGATGACCACCAGCCAGCCCTCTGGTCGCGTCAGCGCCGCGACCACCGCGTCGGTCTGCTCGAAGGGTGCCCGGAGCACGTTCAGGCCCCCGCCCAGCCAGGCGTAGTAGCGGTCGATGTCGTAGGTCGCGCCGGCACGCAGAGCTGGCATCAGGACGCCGAATGTGGCCACACCCCAGGCCGCGGCCAGGCCGACCAGCAGCAGGCCCGCGCGGCGCATCCCGCCAGAGAGGCGGCCGGGCGCGCGCGCGGCGATCAGGACGCCCATCACGGCCACCGGGAAGATCTGATCCTCCTTGGCGCCGAGGGCCAGGAGCGCGGCCCCGAAGAAGATGGCCGTGCGGCCCGTCAGACCGGCCCAGCCTGCCAGAAGGATGAGTGGCAGGGCCAGCGCCTCGGTGTGGAAGCTGGCGCGCGTGGCCTGTTGGGTGACGGCCCAGAAAGGGATCGGCAGGGCCATGGCCGCCGCCAGCCAGGGCGCCTCCCGAGCCGGCCGGAGCAGTGCCCGCAGGAAGAGATAGGCGGCTGGCGCCAAGGCTGCCAGCGCCGCTGCCTGGAAAAGGTCGAGCAGCCGGGCATCGGGCCACAGCGGCTGGAGCAGCGCGGGCGCTGCGAGAAGTGGTGAGAAGTGCAGGCCCAGGAATTCGCCCGGGTTGAAGGTCGAGCGCAGGCCATGGCCCTGGCTCAACGACCAGAGCAGCTGCTGGAAGTAGGCCTGGTCGAAGGCCGGCGAGGTGAGGCCCTCGGCGCGCCGGAACCCCAGCAGGGCGTGCCACGCGAAAGCCAGGCACGCCGAAGCCGCGACGAAAGCAACGGGCGCCGCCGAACGCAGCCGCTCCACGGCCGGCCCGCTCCCCGCGAGGGTCACGATGAGACGGCTCGCCGCTCGGCAGCGGTCAACAGCGGCGCGCCGCTTCGCACCAGACGATCCCGCGTCCCGCGCGCGGCGCGCCGGATAGCGTCCTCCGCCGAGTGACGCGGTGCCCAGCCCAGTGCCCGCAGGGCGGATGTGTCCAGATCCACGAGGGGCGTGTCGCCAGCCCACCCACCACCACCGGGTGTGCCGCCCAGGTAGACGCGTTCCACGGACCCAGCGTCCAGGCCCAGGGCGTCGATGACGAGCTCGGCGACACGTGACACGCTCAGCGTCCCCGCTGTGCCCACGTTCAGGATGGTCAGCGGCGCAGCGGGGGCCATCTCGTCGGCCAGCACCATGGCCGCCACGACATCGTCAACGTCGATGTATGGCTTGGCCTGGCGACCGTCACCGAGCACCTCAAGGCAGCGCGGGTCGCGCAACAGCTTGACCACCAGGTCGTGCACCAGGCCGTGATCGGAGTCCTGGCCCACGGTGTTACCGAAGCGGAAGGCCAGGGCACGCCAGCCATGCATGGCGGATGATCCGGCGATGAGCGCCTCGCCGGCCAGCTTGGCGGCCGCGTAGGGGGACTCGGGCAGGAGCGGCCCGTACGACTCCGCGGTCGGCACGCTCGCGGGGTAGCCATAGACGGTGCCGCTGGATGCGAACATCAAGCGGCCCACGCTCAGCCTGCGCATCGCCTCAAGTACGTTCCAGGTGCCCGCCACGTTGACCTCGAAGTCGTACCAGGGGTCCGTCCGACCCCGAGCGATGTCCGTATGCGCGGCGAGGTGGACGACCGACCCGTGGCCCGCCATGGCTGACACCAGCGCGGCCAGATCACGAACATCACCGCTTACGAAACGGGCGCGCCTTTGGCCAAGACCGGCCCGACCCAGTGAGCTCGCTGAGAGGTCGTCGAAGATCGTGACCTGCCTGCCTCGGGCCAGCAACACCTCGACCAGGGCCGATCCGATGAAGCCGGCGCCCCCCGTCACGAAGACGCGGCCGGGCTGCCCTGAGCCCATCACGCTCTCTTTTCGCACACCGCGTACTGGTACCAGCGGTCGGCCTGGTGGCCCACTCGTGACCAGGGCTGGCTCTCGGTGAGCTGAGCGAAGGCAGCCTGGTCCAGGATCGTGGCCGGCGGACATGCCCACGGCGCGGATGGGGAGTGGCTGAGAAGGTTCGCGGCACGCGCGGCGAGACGCATCAGCACGAGGGCCAGTCCCGTCCGCAGCGACGAACGAGGTTCCGCGATGAAGACTCGACCACCCGGCCGTAGGACGCGGTGGATCTCCGACATCACGCGCTCCCGTTCGCGCAGCACGGTGAAGAGGCGTGAGACGATTACGGCATCGACGCTGCCCGTGCCATGCGGCAGGTCCCTCGCGTCAGCCCGCTCGAAGCGGCAGCCTCTCAGGCCGCGCGCCTGTGCCCTGGCGCGAGCCCGACGGAGCTGCGCCTCGGAGTTGTCGATGCCCACCGCGAGCAGGCTCTCGAAGCGCGTCGCGAGCCGTCTCGCGTAGTGACCGGGGCCGCAGCCCACCTCCAGCACGATGGCGCCCGGGGCGGGACCCATGGCACCCCACAGCGATGTGCAGATGCGCTCCGTGTCGTCACGGAACAGGCGCTCGCGCCAGAGGCCGTAGATCGCCGGGTGCTGCTCGAACATGGCCACATCGGGCTCGAGTGGCGAAGGCTGGTCGATGCCACTCAGGGGCAGTGCGCTCACGCGCGGACCATCGCCGTCACGACGTGGTGGCCGGTGGCGCCCTCGGGCACCACGGAACGACCGCGGTCGGTCTGGAGCATGCCGGTCCGGTCGGTGGCTCGCACGGCCAGGCGGAAGTCGCCCGCGCGCGCGGGCCTCCAGTCGAAGCTCCACAAAGCCCAGCTGAGCCGGCTGCCGGGATAGTCGAGCCGCGCTGGGCGCCATGTCCCGCCGCCGTCCACGGTGACCTCAACGGTCGCCACGCCCCGGTCACCGCCAAAGGCCGTCCCGTGCAAGCGGACTGGCCGGCCCACGGCCAGCGGCTGGCCCAGATCCGGCCCGTCGAAGCGGGAGCGGGTGGGGATGGTGAAGTCCGGGCCCCAGCCCTGCTGCTCGTAGAAGCCGTCGACCTCGTGAGGCGCCAGCTCCAAGCGGGTGATCCACTTGACGCTCTTCTCGCCGAAGAGCCCCGGTACCAGCAGGCGGACAGGGTAGCCGTGGCGGCGGGGCAGTGGCTCTCCGTTCATGTGATAGGCCAGCAACGTGGTCGGCTCGAGCGCCTTCTCGATGGAGAAGCTGTCAGTGTAACCATCGACCGACCGGCCGAGCACCTCGACCGTGCCGGGACGTACCCCGGCGGCCTCGAGGACGCTGGCCAGCGGCACACCCCGCCAGATGGCGTTGCTCATCAGGCCGCCGGAGATGGTGTTGCTGATGCACATCAGGGTCTGCTCTTGATCTACCGCCGGCAGCGCCATCAGATCAGCCATCGAGTAGCTCATGGGACGGTCCACATGACCGTCCACCGTCAGGCTCCAGAGCCCCGGCTGGACGTCCGGGTCGATGACGTTCTTGGTGACCACGTAGAAGCGGTCGTTGGGCGTGATCGGTTCGATGTCCGGCCCCCGGACCTGGAGGCCGTCGTAGGCAAAGGTGGCGTCGTCGGAGAGCCTGCGCAGCAGGCCGCCGCTGAGGACCAGCAAGAGCAGTCCGAGGCCGCCCATCAGGATGCCCCGCCGAGCCACCTGCCGACCGCTGGCCCGCTCTTCCCCGGCATCTGCCGCGCCAGAGCGCGCGCCTGCCGTGGGCCGTGCCACGCGCAGCAGGACCGCCAGCGCGACGCCGAAGATGGCGAATGCGAGCAGCAGTGTGACCATCGTCGCGATCAGGGCGGGTCCCGGCGGCAGGCCGGCGAAGTTGGTAGGCAGGACCGGCCGCAGCACCACCAGCGCGGCCAGCCACAGGAAGGCCAAGAAACCGATCAGGAAACGGACCGCAGGGCGACCGTGCCAGGGTCGCTGCCCCGGACGCTGTGCCGATCGGTCGCGCAGCCAGGCATAAAGCATCCCGCCCACGGCACCGGTCACCAGCTGACCGAGCAGGACCGATCCCACGCCCAGCTGCTTCAGCTCGTTGTAGCCGCCGGCCCAGGAGATGAGGCCGCCGAAGTCACGGGCCGGGATCAGCGGCGCGAAGCGATCGCCCACCAGCTCGGCGGGAGTGGGCAGTCCGAAAAGCGTGCGTAGGAGGAGCAGGACGGTGGTCATCAGCAGGGCCGCCACGATGCCCGCCACGAGTCCCGACAGGAGGCTGACCGCCGTGCGCGGGCGCGCGCTCACGCGCGAGCTCGGGACGATGGCAGCCGCGCCGCGCGATAGGGCATCTCCGCTCCCGCCAGCCTCGACACGGATCGCGGGTCGATCCCTTGCGATGACCGCGTCAAGGTGACCATGCCGTGGCGGGGTGAACGGCTGCGAACGCGCCGGTGAACGAGCGCGAAACGTTCTAGGCGAGTTCGCTCGGCGCCGCGACGGGCGGCCAGTCCGAGCCCAGAAAAATCAGGACGATGGCCCGGCTGTTCCGGGAGCATCGTCCTGATAGGAGGCTACAGGCGAAGCGCCACGCTATGCGCGGATGCGGCGCATCCGGAACGAGATCGCTGCGACAGCTGCGAGCAGCGCGGTGAGACCGATCAGTGGAAGAGGAGGTGTTAGGCCGTCACTGGTCGGCAGGCTCGTGGAGGTGTCCGGCAAGGTTCCCGCCTCCGTCGGCTGGGCGATGACCGGGCAGTTGATGATGGCATTCGAGGGCTTCAGTCCTGCGACGAAGGCATTCGGAGCGCCGGTATTGGTGGGAGCGTCCGTGACGA
>JALZLQ010000013.1 GCA_030858605.1 Chloroflexota bacterium | reverse complement strand
TCGCGCGCCGGCTTTGCGGTCGCCCTGGACGTCAGCGCCTACTCACTCGTGGCCATCGCACGCCACGCCCTCCCGCACATGGCTCAAGGCGGCAGCATCCTCACGCTCACGTATCACGGCTCTGAGAAGGTGGTCGCCCATTACAACGTGATGGGCGTGGCCAAGGCGGCCCTGGAAGCCTCGGTGCGTTACCTGGCGGCGGATCTCGGTCCGCGCGGGGTGCGCGTCAATGCGATCAGCGCGGGACCCGTCCGGACTCTGGCGGCCTCGGGGATCGCGGGCTTCAAGGGCCTCTACGGACGCTTCCGCGACATCGCACCGCTGCGGCGCAACATCACCATCGATGATGTGGGCGGTACCGCGGTGTTCCTCGCCAGCGACCTGGCCGGTGCCATCACTGGAGAAGTGCTCTACGTGGATGCCGGATTCAGCATCCTGAGCGTACCGGTCGAAGGAAGCTGACTCGCCCTACTCAGGAGTTGCTGCGTCAGGTCGCGCCAGCAACAGTTGCGCGAGTTCTGCCTGGGCGCGCGCATCGTCGAGGGCATGGTGCGTCACCTGGCGTCGGGTCCGGTAGGTCCGCGAGATCTCGCTGTACCTGGTGGCATCCCAGCGCGTGATGCCATGCCGCCCCATGTAGACGCCCTTCAGGTCGAGTGCTGAGATGCCGAATGGGTTGTGCGAGAGGAAGCGGTGGCAGTAGTCGGCCACGAACATCCAGTCGAAAGCCGCATTGAAGCCGACGAAGATCGGCTGTGCTTCAGGTGAGACGTCCTTCAGCCAGGCGACCAGGTCGGCCATGGCGGCCGACGGATCCAGCCCGTGCTCCTCGAGATAGGCTGGCGCTAGGCGATGGATGGTCTCCGTCTCCGGATCCCACGGGGTATCGGGCAGGGGCCGGATCTCACGATAGAAACCGACTTCGGGATCGAACACCAGGCAGGCACCGATGGCGACCATGCTGCCGGTGCTGGGGCTGGGACCGGAAGCCTCGATATCGATGCTGATGAGCGTCTCTGTCGTCACCACCCCATCGTGACGACTTCATCGCCCGTGTGCTGAGACTACCGGCCCGCGGTCAGTGGGGCCAGGGCGCGCTGCCCGCATCCTGGATCGTGGCCTGGACCTTCGGCCAGGGTGCACCACCGGCGTCAGCGCTGACTCCAGCGACAGAGCCCGCGGCCAGGCTTCCTGCGATGAGGAGAGCCACCACGAGGGCTCGCAGTCGACGAGCGTAAGTGCGCATCAACGAGACTCCTTCGACTTAGCGTGCATCTTCGAGTCTGGGTGCGAAGAGGTCACCGCTCCCGCCATCCTAGCCCCTGGCATCCGCCGAGTCAAGGATAGCTGTACCTGTTATCGGGCTGCCGTGAGGGAACCAGTGGCGAGGTACACCGGTGGGGTGTATCTCTGCCAGGTGGACGGTGCCCGAGGTCAACGCCGATTCATCTTGGCTAGTCGGGGCGGACAACACCGTGTAGACTCCCGAGCCATGAGGACCTTGACACGCCGCCGGATCGTCGTCGATGACAGCGCGCTCGCTTTGCGCATCGGCGGCAGGCTGCGTGAGGCGCGCAAACACGCCGGGATGACGCAGCAGCAACTGGCCGAGGGCCGCTATACCAAGGCCTACGTGAGCGCACTCGAGAAGGGACACGCCAAGCCCTCGATGGCTGCGCTCAACTTCTTTTCCGGGCGCCTGGCGCTGCCGCCGAGTCATTTCCTGGGTGATCCCACGTCCCGTTGGGACCGGCTCGACGCTGACATACTGTTGGCCTCCGGTAGTTGGCAGTCCGCACTGGACGCCTACGACTCGATTCTAGCTCAGCCGCTTGACCGATCCTTGCGCGCGGAGGCGCTGCGCGGTCGGGCCGAAGCGTTCTGCCGGCTCGACCGGGGCGCGGAGGCCATCGCTTCTGCCACCGAGTCGCTGGAGACATTCCACGCGTTGGGTCGGGAGCGTGACGCGGCTCTCGTGACGTACTGGCTGGCCTATGGTCAGCATCTCGTCGACAACACTGCTGAAGCGGCTGCCCTGCTGGGCGGTCTCTTGGCCCGCCTCCGAGCCCAGGATGACCTCGATCCGGACCTCCGGGTTCGCGTCCTCATCGCGCTCTCGTCCCTGGAGTCCACTGAGGAGCACCACCGCTCCGCGCTGGGTTACCTGGAAGAAGCCCGCGTCATGGCGGCTGACCTGGACGACTGGAGACGCGCTGCCTTCCTGTCGCAGTTGGCCTACAGCTACACCGGAGCGGGCGACGTCGAGGCTGCCATCCGTACGGGCGTCGAGAGTCTGGGGCTGTTCCGAGCGGCCGAGGCGGAGCGCGAGGCAGCTGTCCTGGAGAACTACCTGGCCCTGGCGTATCTGCGCATCGGCAACGTCGAGCGGGCAAGCGATTTCGCGGCGCACGCCCGCAGCCGGCACACGGAAGACGGAAATCGGCGTGCGTTGGCACACGTGGCCGACACGGAGGCACAGATCGCACTGGCGGGCGGCGATACCGCCGCCGCCCTTCGGCTCAGCGAAGAGGCCTTGGGCCACGCTCAGGCATCCGAGAACCGCAGAGCGATGGTAAGCAGCCTCCTGACCCGCGCCCGCGCTCATGTCGCGCTCGGTGATCCGGAGGCTGCTGTGAACACGTACAGCCTCGCTGCGGATGAGATCCGCGAGCATGGCCCTCGAAGCCGCCTCAAGGAGGCGCTTGGCGAGTGGGCTGAAGTGCTCGCATCGCAGGGTCGTCACGATATGGCCTACGCGCTCACCCGCGAGGCCCTACTCGCGGCCTCGGATCCGTCACCCCGTGCCGAGCCTGCTCAGCCACCGACGGCGGCCCGTCCGACCGTTTCCCTCAGCTCGTAGGTTCGGCGATCGCTGGAAGAGCGAAGCTGCGGTGCTCCATGCTGCGTCAGTGACGCGCGATGGTCTGGAGACCGAGCTGAGGGAGGCGCTGGACGCCGACGGACTCGTCCTGGAGTTCCAGCCTGAGCGGCGCATCGCGGGAGCCATGGGTCAAGCGGGCACCATCCGGTCGGTCGAGGCACTGGTG
>JALZLQ010000011.1 GCA_030858605.1 Chloroflexota bacterium | reverse complement strand
CGAGCCGAGGCGGACCATTCGGAGCCACCTCACCCACAGAGGTCGAGCTGGCGGAGCGGATCCGCGCAGCGATGCCATCGATGGAGCGCCTGCGCTTCGTCTCATCGGGCACGGAGGCCGTGATGTCCGCGGTCCGCCTGGCGCGCGCTGCCACCGGCAGGGAGCTCATCGTCAAGTTCGCGGGCGGTTACCACGGACACGTGGACAGCCTGCTGGCAAAGGCGGGTTCAGGGCTCGCCACGCTGGCACTGCCCGCCAGCGCGGGCGTGCCCGCAACCGTTGCGTCGGGGACGCTGCTCGCGCGCTACAACGATCTCCAGTCGGTGCGGACGCTGTTCGCAGCGCATGGCCAAGGCATCGCCGCCGTCATCGTCGAGCCGGTGGCGGCGAACATGGGCGTGGTACCGCCGGAGCCCGGGTTCCTGGAGGGCCTGCGTGCCCTGACTCGCGAGCACGGCTCGCTGCTTGTCTTCGATGAGGTGATCACCGGCTTCCGCGTGGCGCGTGGCGGAGCGCAGGCACGCTACGGGATCGAGCCCGACCTGACGACCCTGGGCAAGATCATCGGCGGCGGTCTGCCCGTCGGGGCCTACGGCGGTCGGGCGGACCTCATGGCGCTCATCGCTCCGAGCGGGCCTGTCTATCAGGCGGGCACCCTGTCGGGGCATCCGCTGGCGATGGCAGCCGGATGCGCCACGCTCGATCTCCTCGATGCCGGCCTGTACGACGATCTGGAGGCTCGATCGGCGGTGCTGGAGGCTGGCCTCAGCGAAGCCATCGACCAGGTCGGCCTGGCCGCCAGCGTGAGCAGGCTCGGTTCCCTGCTGACGCTCTTCTTCCGCGCCACCCCCCCACGAGACTTCGACCAGGTGCGCGAGGGCGACGCGGGGGCCTTCGCGCGCTTCCATGCGGCGATGCGTCGTGCCAGGATCCTCTTGCCGCCCGCATCCCAGGAGGCATGGTTCATCTCGGCAGCACACACGGACGCGAACGTCGAGCGAACCTTGGCGGCCGCTCGCGAGGGGCTGACCGCGTGACGGCCGATCCCGCGACGCCGCAGCCCCCGATCTCGACTCGTGCCGACCGCTTCCTGCGAGCGTGCCGGCGCGAGCCCGTGGATGCGACGCCGGTCTGGTTCATGCGCCAGGCTGGCCGGTCGTTGCCCGCCTACCGTGCCATCCGCAAGCACGCCTCATTGCTGGAGATCACCGCCGACGCGGCACTTTGCGCACAGGTCACGCTGCAGCCGGTGGAGCGGCTGGGCGTGGACGCGGCCATCCTCTTCGCCGACATCACCAGCCCTCTGCCGGGCATGGGCGTGCCGCTGGAGATCCGCGAGGGCGTGGGGCCGGTCATCGATCCACCGGTCGACACGCTCGCGGCGACCCGGGCTCTCCGACCCTTCGAGCCGGAGCAGGCCGTGGCGCCACTGCTTGAGGCCATCCGGCTCATCCGACGCGACAGCCCGGTGCCGTTAATCGGATTCGCCGGCGCCCCCTTCACGTTGGCCTCGTACATGGTCACCGGCCGTTCGTCTCGTGATGCCGAGGGCATCAAGACACTGATGCGCGCCGAGCCAGCCACGTTCGATGCGCTGCTCTCCCGGCTGGTCGACACGACCATCGCCTATGTCAGCGCCCAGGTCGGCGCGGGGGTGCAGGCCATCCAGCTCTTCGACTCGTGGGTAGGCACGCTGAGCCCGTTCGACTACGAGCGCTCCGTGTTGCCCCATATGCGGCGGCTCTTCGACGGCATCCGGCCACTGGGCGTGCCGCTCATCCACTTCGGCACGGGTTCGGCGGCGTTGCTAGCGCTCCAGGCGGAAGCCGGCGGCGACGTGATCGGCCTGGACTGGCGGATCGGCCTGGACGACGGCTGGTCCCGCGTTCCCGATCGAGCGGTCCAGGGCAACCTCGACCCGACGGCCCTGCTGGGCCCCTGGTCGGGGGTACAGGAGCAGGCGCGCTGGGTGCTCGCACAGGCGGGCAGCCGGCCGGGGCACATCTTCAACCTGGGACATGGCGTGCTGCCGCCCACGGACCCGGAGGACCTGCGCCGCCTGGTCGACCTGGTGCACGAGGAGACGGCCCGATGACAGGTGCGCGGATGGCGGAGGCCGCGCCTGCTGCCGATGCGACGCCCGCTTGGACCGGCGAGCGGCGCTTCCTGGCCGCCTGTCGGCGAGAGCCCACCGACACGACGCCCATCTGGTTCATGCGCCAAGCGGGTCGCGCGTCGCCCGGCTATCAGGAAATGCGCGAGCGACACTCGGTGATGGAGATCGTCACGACGCCGGAACTCTGTGCGCAGGCGTCCCTGCTGCCGATCGAGGCGTTCGGGGTGGATGCCGCCGTGCTCTTCGCCGACATCATGCTGCCGCTGGTGCCCATGGGTGTGGCCCTGGAGCTGACCGCCGAAGGGCCGATCATCGAGGTCCCGGTCCGCTCAGCTGCGGACGTGGCGCGCCTGCGAAGAATCGATCCGGCCACTGAGCTGCGCCACGTTGCAGAGGCCATCAGGCTGGTGCGCGGGACCCTGGCGGGGAGGGCGGCGGTCATCGGGCTTGCCGGAGGGCCGTTCACACTGGCCGCGTACCTCATCGAAGGCCGGCCGTCGCGCGACCAGGCGCGAGCCAAGGCACTCATGTATGGCGACCCGGCCACTTGGCACGCCCTCCTGGAGATGCTGGCGGACGTCATGGCAGGCTATCTCCAGGCTCAGGTCGATGGCGGGGCACAGGCGGTGCAACTCTTCGACTCGTGGGCCGGCTCGCTCTCGGCGGCCGACTACAGGGAGTACGTCGCGCCGCACGCCCGGCGCATCCTCCGCTCCGTGACCGGCGCCGCCACGATCCACTTCGGGACGGGCACGCAGGGGCTGCTGGAGGTCATGGCGGAGGCCGGCGGGGACATCATCGGGGTGGACTCGCGGCAGTCCCTGGCGGCCTCCTGGGCGCGGGTCCCCGGTCGCGGCATCCAGGGCAACCTGGACGGCGCTCGGCTGCTCGCTGGCTGGGATGCGACGGAAGCTGGAGCGCGCGCCGTCCTTGCCGAGGCGGCTGGCCGGCCCGGGCACATCTTCAACCTCGGCCACGGCATCGCGCCGGAGACCGAGCCATCGATCGCGCGCCGCTTGGTCGAGCTGGTCCATGCCGAAGGCAAGCTGAAAGGCGCCGTGTGACCGGCGGGGCTCGCCTTGGCGCGCTGCTGATGACATACGGCTCGCCCACCAGCCTGAACGACGTGGCGGCCTACATGACGCGTGTCCGCGGCGGCCGTGAACCGGAGCCGGAGCTCGTGACGGAGTTCCGCCGCCGCTACCAGGTCATCGGCGGCTCCCCGCTGGTGGCCATCACGTGCGCGCAGGCCGAAGCCCTGGAGGTGGAACTTGGCGGTGCGATCCCGGTGGCCCCCGGGATGCGCTTCTCCGAACCGACCATCGAACAGACTCTGCGCGACCTCGCGTCGCGCGGCGTGACGCGCGTGGCAGGCATCATCCTCTCGCCGCAGTACTCGCCGCTGATCATGGGTGGCTATGGGCGTGCCGTGGACGCGGCCCGGGAAGCGATCGAGGCTGACGGAGGCGAACCTCCGGAGGTCGTGATGGCCGGCGCTTGGCACCGGGAGTCGGGCTTCGTCGCTGCGCTGGCCGGTCGCATCGGAGAGTCGCTGGCACGGGTGCCGAAGGAGGAGCGCGATGCGGTCCCGGTGCTCCTCACCGCGCACAGCCTCCCGCGCCGCGTCGCCGACCAGGAGCCCGACTACCTCGCGCAGCTCGAGGAGACGGCGTCAGCGGTGGCGGCGGACGCCGGTCTCGAGCGCGCCCGCTGGACATTCTGCTGGCAGAGCGCCGGGCACGAGCCCGGCGAGTGGATGAAGCCCGACTTCGCCGACCTGATGCCCGATCTCGCGGCCAAGGGTCACCGGCGAGTCCTCGTGGCGCCCGTGCAGTTCCTGTCCGACCACCTGGAGATCCTGTACGACATCGACATCGGCGCACGCGAGCAGGCCGAGGCAGCGGGCCTTGGCTTCTCCCGCATCGAGTCGCTCAACACCGACCCGCGCTTCATCTCAGCACTGGCCGCCGTCGTCCGACGGGTCGGCTGACGCTTTTCGACGACCCGCGGCTCGGTCGGTTCGGATCCATGGACCGACGATGTCGCTCCGTAGGCGTGGATCAGACCGCGCCCTGCACCCTCGCCAGACCGCCGAGGATCACATCGAGTCCCCATTCGAACTCGTTCGCATGGTCGTAGCCGGGCTTCATAGCGTGCTCGGTGATGAACGCGGCCAGGTTCGGGAACTCGTTCACGGGGAACGCCTGAAGCATGCTCTGCGCCACCTCGGCGACCTCCGCCGTGTTCTCGAACGGCAGGTTCATCTGCGTCAAGGCGAAGCCGTAGATGTAGCTGTCCAGCAGGGGATAGATGTGGGCGGCCATGGCCATGTCGAAGCCTGCCGCTCGAAGGCTGCCGATCACCGAGTCGTGGTGCCGCAGGGTGGCGGGCCCGGGATTGCGCCGCGATTCCATCAGGCCGATCGCCCAGCGGTGACGCGACAGGGCAGCTCGGACGGCGAGCGCCCGGTCACGCATGGCCGTCCTCCAGTCGGCTCCGTCGGCAGGCAGGTCGATCTCACTGAACACCAGATCGACCATTCCATCCACGATGTCCTCCTTGTTGGCCACATGGTTGTAAAGCGACATCGCCTCGACCCCGAGCTTCTGACCGAGCTTGCGCATGGTGAGCGTCTCGAGCCCTCCCTTGTCGGCCAAGGCAAGGGCCGCACGCAGCACCCGCTCCCGGTTCAGGGGCAGCCTTCGCCTTGTACGCGGCATGGGTCGTGTGGCCATGTGCACTCCTCCGTTTCCTGACCTGCGCACAAGCAAGCCCGGCTGCCGCCGCACTTACGACGTATACCTTACACCATAAGCCCGCCAGAACCCGCAAGATCCGGGGCTTGACACACTTACGGCGTATGTGTAACTTACGCCATACACTTACAGCATAAGCTGAGAGAGAGACAGGAGAGCCACGATGAAGGCGATGACTCAACAGAAGTACGGCTCCGCGAAAGTCATGGAGCTCCGGGACATGGACAAGCCCCAGATCGCTGACGACGAGGTCCTGCTTCGCGTTCGCGCAGCCGGCGTCAACCCGGCCGACTGGGCGATCATGAGCGGCCTGCCCTACGTGGCACGCCCGATCTACGGGCTGCGCAAGCCGAAGAACGCCGTTCGTGGGACGGACGTGGCCGGGACGGTCGAGGCCGTCGGCAGCGGCGTCACGCGGTTCCAGCCGGGTGACGAGGTCTTCGGCTCAGCCAAGCTCGTATGCCGAGTACGCGGCCGCCTCTGAGGATGAGCTGGCGCTCAAGCCGTCAAACCTCACCTTCGAGCAGGCCGCAGCTGTCCCGATGGCCGGTCTCGTCGCGCTCCAGGCGCTTCGCAAGGGCAACGTCGGAGCTGGTCACAAGGTCCTCATCAACGGAGCCTCAGGAGGCATCGGCACCTTCGCCGTGCAGATCGCCAAGTCGCTCGGCGCTCACGTGACAGCCGTATGCAGCACCCGAAACGTGGAGCTGATGCGGTCGCTTGGCGCCGACGAGGTCATCGACTACTCGCAGACGGACTTCACCCAGGGCGGTCGGAAGTACGACTTCATCC
>JALZLQ010000296.1 GCA_030858605.1 Chloroflexota bacterium | reverse complement strand
GCTCAGATCTATGTTGCCCACGGTGACCGCGACGAGCGCGATCAGGATCAGCGGCAGCACGATGGAGATGATCGTGCGCGGGTCGCGCATCCGCTGCGCGAGCGGCGTGGGCGCGTCGGCGCCTTCCTCATTGACGAGCGGATAGTCGATGCCCGGCTCTTCGGGGGGATCGATGGGCGGGCGGCTCATGACGGCGGAGACCCCCTCTTCGTTGTGAGCGTAGCGCCCGGCGCCCGCCCGTTGCCGCGCATCCGCTGGACCAGCTTGGCCAGGGGCGTCCAGCCGCGCACGTAGAGGCTGGCACGACCAAGGACCAGGCGCGCATCGGCCAGCGCCTCGCACATCTCCGAGGCCGAGGTCGGGTCGCCAGGCAGGATGGTGTAAGCCAGGCCCAGCTCCTGCACGGTATGGGCATCTGACGCCGCGATACCGGGCAGGCCGTGCTGCGCCGCGAAGGCCGCCGCGCGCACATTACCGCCACCGAGAGCCCGTCCGTTGTGAGCCTCCACGAAGTCGACCTGGCCAGCCAGTTCAGTGAGCGCTGCCTCGACCGTTCCGGCGCTGGAGCCACCGGACGAGCGGAAACGATCGAAGGGATGAGGCAGCCCGACCAGGCCGCCCTGCTCACGGATGGCGGCTGCGGCCTCCGCCATGGACAGGCCAGCTGGTACCGGCCGATCCAGATAGAGGCCGATGATGTCTCCGCCTGACGTGCGCACCTCCTCGCCCACGATGACCCTCAGTCCCGGCGGCGCCAGATCGCGGGCGCGCAGAGCGCCGTCAAGGCGCTCATGGTCGGTGATGGCCAGATGGGTGAGACCCCGTTGCAGCGCAGCGCGAACAAGGGCGGCTGGCTGGCTCAGTGAGTCGAAGGAGGCGGAGCTGTGGACATGGAGGTCGGCGAAGGAGCGACCATCCTGCATCTCCACCACGAGCGTCAGATGCGCTGAACGAGGGACTTCTTGAAGAAGTCGAAGTGCTCCAGGGCGAGACCGGTGCCCAGCGCCACGCAATCGAGTGCGTTCTCGGCCACGTGACAGGGTACGCCGGTGACCTGCGTGAGCAGCTTGTCGATGTTGCGCAGCAGGGCCCCGCCGCCGGACATGACCATGCCCTTGTCGATGATGTCGCTGGAAAGCTCCGGCGGTGTCTCCTCCAGCACGGCGCGCACACTGCCCACGATCTGCTGGAGTGGCTGCTCCAGGGCCTCCATGACCTCCGAGCTGGTGAGCGGGATGGTTCGCGGCAGCCCGGCGATGAGGTCGCGCCCACGTACCTCCATGTGCAGCTCGCGTTCCAGTGGCAGGGCAGTGCCGATAGTGATCTTGACCTCTTCCGCGGTCCGCTCACCGACCATCAGGTTGTACTTCTTGCGGATGTACGAGCCGATGGCCTCATCGAAGCGATTGCCGCCCACGCGCAGGGAGCGCGAGACGACGATGCCGCCCAGGGCGATGACCGCGATCTCGCTGGTGCCACCGCCGATATCGATGATGAGGTTGCCGGACGGGCCGCTGATGGGCACGTTGGCCCCGATGGCCGCCGCCAGGGGCTCCTCTATCAGATAGGCCTCTCGCGCCCCTGCTTTGAGGGCCGCGTCACGCACTGCCCTCTTCTCCACGCTGGTCACGCCCGACGGCACGCTGATCATCACGTCCGGCTTGGTGAAGGAGCGACCCGCCTTCTTGATGAAGTAACGGAGCATGGCCTCGGTGATGACGTAGTCCGCGATGACGCCATCCTTCATGGGCCGGATGGCCGTGATGGCACCGGGAGTCCGGCCGATCATCTCGCGAGCTTCATCACCCACGGCGACGATGTGGTTGTCGTCGCTGACCGCGACCACGGACGGCTCCTGGATGACGATGCCCTTGCCCTTCACGTAGACGAGGATGTTGGCCGTGCCCAGGTCGATACCGATCTTCATGAAATGGTGACGACTATCCTTCCGAGACGTGCGCGATCCGCGCACCGAGATCGAGGAACTTGCGCTCGATGTTCTCATACCCCCGGCGCACCTGGTGCGCGCCGTGGATGACGCTCTGGCCTTCAGCGGCCAGGGCCGCCAGGATCAGCGAGGCCCCTGCTCGGAGGTCGCTCATCTCCACCTCGGCTCCGCGCAGCCGGCAGGGACCGGTAAGGGTGGCGTGATGATCGTCCACGATGCCCACGTTGGCACCCAGGCGAGCCAGCTCTTCCAGCCACTCCAGCCGGTCCTCGAAGATCGACTCGTGGATGTGGCTGGTCCCTTCGGCGCGGCTGAGCAGCACGGCCGTCGGAGGCTGAAGGTCGGTGGCCAGCCCGGGATAGGGCGCCGTCTCGATGTCGGTCGCGCGATACGCCCCGGGACCGTCGGCCCCCCGTACCACGATCGTGTCGCCGTCCCGCTGTAGCGCGACGCCGGCCCGATCCATGACCTCCAGGAACGCACCCAGGTGATCCGCCGGAGCGTGACGCACCGTGACCTCGCCCCCGGTCACGGCGGCCGCGACGATGAAGGTGCCCGCCTCGATGCGGTCCGAGATGACGCGGTGATCGGCGCCGCGCAGGCGACGCCGCCCCTCGACCTCGATGGTGTCCGGCGCGCTGCGCTCGATCTCCGCTCCCATCTTGCGCAGGAAGTCGATGAGGTCGTCGACTTCCGGCTCCTGGGCGGCCGGGCGGATGCTCGTGTGACCGTCGGCCAGGGTGGCCGCCAGCATCGCGTTCTCCGTGCCCATCACGGTGACCGTGGGAAACTCGACCTGGCTGCCTCGTAGCCGACCCGGTGCCTCCGCGAAGTAGTAGCCGTTCTTGTATGAGACACCCGCGCCGAGGCTCTTCATGGCTTCGACATGCAGGTTGACCGGTCGCCGGCCGATGCGGTCGCCGCCGGGGTTGCTGATGATCACCCGTCCGAAGCGGGCCAGCAACGGTCCCAGCAGGATGAAGCTGGCACGCATCTTGGCCGCTGCCTCGAGGGGCACGAAGAGCCAGTCCACGTCGCCTGCCGCGACCTCGTAGGTGTTGGGCTCGGGATGATCGACCACCACGCCCAGGTCGCGCAGGGTCTCCATCATCACGTGCACATCGGCGATCTCGGGCACGTTCGTGAAGCGGCAGCGCTCACCGGTGAGTGTGGCCGCCGCGAGGAGCTTCAGGGACGCGTTCTTGCTGCCGCTCACAGGCACCTCACCGCGCAGCGGCCGGCCCCCCTCCACGCGGAACGCTTCGCGCTGGACGGGCGGCTCCTCGTATTCCCAGTGGAAGGGGCGGTCGTCGGCCATCGGTCGTCAGCCGCGCTGCCGCGGTCCCTCACGACGACGCCGCTCGGCGACCCTGATGCGGATCAGCGCACGCTGCAGCGAGGCTCGCGCGCGAGCCAGGTCGGCGGGCTCCTCGAATCCCTCAGAGAGGGCACGCTCGGCCTCGCGGCGCGCTTCCTCGGCCGACTCCAGGTCGATCTCCGAAGCCATGTCGGCGGTCTCAGCCATCACCACGACTTTGTCCGGGCGGACTTGGAGGAACCCGCCGGCGATGGCGAACGACTCCTCCGAGCCGCCCTTGCGGATGCGCAGCTCACCGACTCCCAACGTGGATAGCAGCGGCGCATGATGCGGCAGGATGCCCAACTCCCCTTCCGACCCCGGGCAGACCACCGAATCCACGTCGTCCTCGTACGCCAGCCTCTCGGGCGTAACGATCTCCAGCCTGAGCGGCACTACCTGCCCCCTCTACCAAGGATGGGTTGACGAGCAGCACGGCGAGGAGTGGGACGTCCACTGCTCCAAGTCGGAGCGAACGACGTGGTTCGAGTGAGGACGGACGCGGCACGCCGGGGGGTGACGCCGGTCCGTCGCGTTCGGTCCGGAAGGACATCCAGGCCCGCCAGGGCCAGGCCGGAAGACCGGACCGCGGACCGGGCGGCAGGACCCGTCGGACCATTGCGCCACTTCACGACTCGAGCTTGGCCGCGTTCTCGCGGACATCCTCGATGGTGCCCGCCAGGAAGAACGCCTGCTCGGGCAGATCGTCGGCATTGCCCTCCAGGATCTCGCGCGCAGAAGCCACGTTGTCCTTGATGGTCACGTACTTGCCGGGCCGGCCGGTGAAGACCTCGGCCACGAACATGGGCTGGCTCATGAAGCGCTGCAGGCGCCGGGCACGGGAGACCGTGATCTTCTGCTCCTCGGAGAGCTCGTCGATGCCCAGGATGGCGATGATGTCCTGGAGGT
>JALZLQ010000258.1 GCA_030858605.1 Chloroflexota bacterium | reverse complement strand
CCTCGGGCAGCTCCTGTTCCTGCGTTCGGTGCTGGACGGAAAGCGGTCCGCCGATCGCTTCATGCTGGCGGCCGTCGTGGGGATCCTGCACGGCCGCAGCGCGAGCTACCTCTCCACGGCCATGCCCAATGCCTTCAGCCTGGCTCCGGCCTACACCCGGCGCTGGGCGGCGGATCGCGACGTGGCCCCACCGGATCGCGACGCATTCCGACTGCTGGGCGCGAAGCTGGGGCGGCTGTTCCGTGACGGGCGGCCCGCGCAGACCGGTATCGCGCTGGGCGGCGACGCTCGTGACGCTGGTCCGCTCATCGCCACAGCGTTACGTGCGCAGGGCCTGCCCGCTACCGCCCGACTCGTGGTCACCAGCCCGCCCTACCTGCGCGTGATCCGCTACGGGTCGTACAACTGGCTTCGTCTCTGGTTCCTGGGCCATGATCCGGCCATGGTGGACCGGGACACCACGCCGCCCACGGGCACGGAGGCCTACGGTCGATTCCTGCGGGAGGTGCTCGCATCCCTGCGTCAGGTACTCACCGACGATGCGGTGCTCGTGCTGGTGCTGGGTGATGTGCTCACGGACCGTGGTCGGCCGCGACTCACGGTCGCCTCATTGGCCGACCAGATCTGGCATCTGGCCGCCGAGCCAGCCGGATATGCGCTCGCCGGCGTGGTGGTCGACGACGTGGCGCCCGGCCGCAAGCTCACTCGGATGTGGGGCGCGGAAGCGGGTCGCGCCACGGTCACGGACCGGCTGCTCATCCTGGGGGCTAGCGAAGCGGGACGCCGGCGGGCACTGGCCGGTGCCGGTACGCCCGTGGACTGGAGCGGCGGTACCCGCGCCCGGCGCGGCCGCTCCGTGGCGGCCAGCCGCCCGAGCCAGCGCATGCCCGCGGCTATACTCGCGGCCTATGCGGCAGATGTATCACCCGGACGATCTGGCGTCGATGGATCCGCTGGTCCTCATGAAGAACCTGGACCACGTCCGGATGACCAGCCGGCGGCTCTCCTACGTGCTCCAGCAGCAACTGCACCTGTACGTCCCGGAGGCCAACCAGGTGCGTGAGGAGATCGACCGGTACGTCGAGGCCGAGCGGCAGATCGAGTCGGAGCTGGCCCGTCGTCGCATCCGCGCCTGACGAGTCGCGGCCACCCCGCTGATTAGCCCGCCAGCGCCACCCTGATGACCGGGGCGCGCGTGGCCCGTTCCTCGGCCACGATCTTGTACGCCATGGCGGCCAGCCTGGGCATCTCGGTCAGCGCGAAGCTGATGCCGAAGGTCGCCAGCGCCTCGTAGTCCAACCCGCGGTACGCCCCGCGCGCAGCCGTGGCGCACATCTCGTCGTAAAGCTCGGGCCAGATGACGCCGCTGCGGCGATAACAGAAGCGCACGAAGTCGAGCGCCTCCTGCGTCGGCGGCGGGCCGTCGACGACCGGAACCACGAACGCCTCATGAGCGGTCGCTCCTTCACGGATGATCACGGGAACGGCCGTCCTGCGGCCCCTGCGGTCGATCGACACGATCTCCTCACCCTCGACGCGGACAGGCGCACACGGCGCACCCGATCCCGCAACACGCACACCGCCGCCCCCTCCCGAGCACGGCGGTGCTCAAAGGCCGGGACCCTGCGTCGCTTCCTGTGCCAGGTCATGAGCGGCGCCGGTCCGGCTGGTCCCGCCCATGGTAGGGCGCATCAGCCCGGCGCGGAAGGTCCTTCATCCACGATTTTTTCCACCGATCCTTCCACACGCCGGACACCGAGCCCCGGGGCCTGCCCGATGAGCCAACGGCAGTCTTGGTCGAGGTCCAATCCGCCGAACGGATCGCTGGCCAGCAGCAGGTTGCCATCCAGGTCGACCCAATCGGCCAGACCGGCCAGGGCCGCCGCGGCCGCGATACCCACGCTCGTCTCCTCCATGCACCCCAGCATCAGCTTGAAGCCGAGCTCACGAGCGCGGCGCATCATGCGCAGCCCCGGCCCGACCCCACCGCACTTCATGAGCTTCACATTGACGCCCGCCACGACCCCGACCAGCGCCTCAAGGTCGGCTTCCGTCTCGCAACTCTCATCAGCCATGATGGGCAGCGAGCTGCGCTCCTGGAGCCAGCGCAGTCGTGGCAGGGCCCGGGCCGGGAAGGGCTGCTCGATCAGCTCCACGCCAAGCCGCTCGAGTTCGGGCAGCAACCGCAGGGCGGCTTCCGGCTGCCAGGCGGTGTTGGCATCGACCCGGATCGGTCCTGCGTACAC
>JALZLQ010000252.1 GCA_030858605.1 Chloroflexota bacterium | reverse complement strand
GTGAAGGCAACGTCATCGGCGCTCACCGGCTGGCCGTCCTGCCACGTCGCGCCCTGGCGGATGTGGTAGGTCCAGGTCAGCCCATCCTCGCTGATGTCCCACCGCTCGGCGAGTCCCGAAGCCGGCGACAGGTCCTCGCCGAAGCCGACCAGCAGGTCGTAGCGATCGGCGATGAGGCCATAGCCCATGCCCGACGTGGTGCGAAAGGGGTTGAGCTCCACCGGTCGCGCGGCCTGCGTGGCGCCGATTCGAAAGACCACTGGATCCGCCTCGACCGCACTCGTTGCCGATGGGAGGGCACCGAGCGCGAGAGCGCTCAGGCTGACAAGAACGACGGCACGACGCCGACGCGGCATGAGCTTCGACACCTGGCGGTTCCTCCCGGGAGTGACTGGTCGCGGGTCGGTGGCTGCCGGCGAGCATCCCACAGCACCCGCCGCGGGTCAAACGAGATTCGTGCCGCTCACGGGTCCGGCAGCTGCGGATCTCGCACATAGAGGGTGCCGGGACGCTCGCGGGCAGCATCGGGGCGCCTAGACTTCCCTGCCATGAGTGACGCGCGGCCATGGCCCGAGCTGATCCTCTCCGGTGGGCGGCTGTGGTCATCGGGCGGCGTTCCGCGCGGCGCCGATTCAGTGGCCGTGGCCGGTGGCCGCATCGTGGCCGTGGGTCCGGCGGTCGACGTGGCAAGGCTGGCCCGAGGTTCCACGCGCACCATCGACCTTGGCGGGCGCCTGCTGCTACCGGGCTTCGGCGACTCGCACTCCCACCCCATCATGGGTGGGCTGGACCGTCTGCGGTGCGACCTGTCCGACGTAGCGGAGCGGGCTGAGGCATACGTCCAAGCCATCGCCGCGTACGCCGCCGGCACCGATCGACCCTGGATCATGGGCAGCGGTTGGTCCATGGCGGCCTTCCCGGATGGGCGTCCTGATCGGAGGTCACTCGACCCTGTGCTCCCGGACCGGCCGGTCCTCATCCATTCCCGTGACGGTCACTCAGCCTGGGCCAACAGTGCCGCGCTGCGCCTGGCCGGCATCGACGCAAGGACACCCGATCCACCCAACGGTCGCATCGAGCGGGACCTTCATGGCGAGCCGCAGGGCACGCTCCAGGAGGCAGCCGTTGAACTGGTCGCACGACTCTCGCCGCCGGCCACGGCGCAGGAACATGAGGAGGCCCTGATCATCGGCCAGGCCTACCTTCACGGGCTGGGTATCACGTCGTGGAACGAGGCCATCGTCGACGCTGAGACCCAGGCGGCCTACCTGGCCCTTGAGGCTCGCGGCGTCCTGACCGGTCGCGCGTCGCTCTCGTTGCTCTGGGATGAGGACCGGGGCCTGGAGCAGATCGCCGAGCTGCGGGATCGACGGGAGGCGATCCGGGCGCTGGGCAGCCCCAGGCTCCGCGCGGAGTCGGTCAAGATCTTCCAGGACGGCGTCATCGAGAGCCGGACCGCGGCGCTCCTGGAGCCCTACCTGGACGGTGCCGGGAGACCCAGCCAGGAGATGGGTATGAGCACCCACCCGCCGAAGCTGCTGATGGAGAGCGTCTCCGCCCTGGACCGTGAGGGATTCGCCGTGCATGCGCACGCCATCGGCGATAGAGCCGTCCGCGAGGTGCTGGACGCAGTGGCCGCCGCCATCGACGCCAACGGCCGGCGTGATGCGCGCCACAACATCGCGCACATCCAACTCATCGACCCGCTCGACATCGCGCGCTTCGCGGCCCTGGGTGTGGTGGCCAATGCTCAGCCGCTGTGGGCCGCGGAGGACTCCTACCTGCGCGACCTGACGCGACCCATCGTGGGCGACGCGCGAACGGATCGCATGTATCCCTTCCGGAGTCTTGCCACCGCCGGCGCCCGCCTGGCCATCGGCAGTGACTGGAACGTCTCCACCGCAGATCCGCTGGCTCTCTTGGAAGTGGCCGTCCGCCGGGTGACGCCGCAGCGACCGGACGATCCGCCCTTCGGGCCTGCCGAGAGGCTCTCGCTGGAGGCGGCACTGGAGGCTTTCACCGCAGGGTCTGCGTTCGTCAACGGCTTCGACCACGACGCCGGCGTCGTGGAGACCGGACGAGCCGCCGATCTGGTGGTGATCGAGGGAGACCTGCTGTCGGGGTCGGTGCGGCCCACGGAGACGGCTGTCGTTCTCACCATCGCTGGCGGCCGGATCGTCCACGAAGTCGTGTTCGGCGCGTGACAAGCTGCGCGGGCGGCCGAATGGGGGATGGCCTGCTGGCCCGTGATTCGCTACGCTGCCGGGGACGGACGGCTCGCTGAGCCGCCGCGCAGAGGGACACGGTCACCGATGAGGCCCTTTTCGGCGTTCCGGGCGATGACCCTGGCCCTCGCCGCGACGCTTCTTGCGGCCGGAGCGGTACCTGGTCCGGCAAGTGCCGACCCCGGCACGTTCGATCCGCTGACCATCGCGGAGCTTCAAGCCGCGACCGACGAGGCCCGTGCGCAGCACCCCGTGCCCGGCATCTCGGCGGCGATCCATCTGGGCGACGGGACGCGTTGGGAGGGCGTGGCCGGGGTGGGGGAGCGGGGCGCATCGGCCTGGCCGGTCCAAGCATCAACCTCCTTCGTCGTGGGCAGCATCACCAAGACGTTCGTGGCGGCAGCCGTGCTCCAGCTCGCCGACGAGGGTGCACTGACGCTGGACGATCCACTGTCACGCTGGCTGCCGGATCATCCGCGCGGCGCGACCGTCACGCTGCGGCACCTCCTGGGACACACCAGCGGTGAGGCCAACTACTTCACGCATCGCGACTACGAGTGGCTGGTCTTCGGCCGCCCTACGCATCACTGGACCAGCCAGGAGATCCTGACCCTGGTAGGCAAGCCGCGCTTCGCTCCCGGGACGGACTACCAGTACTCCAACACCAACTACATCCTGCTGGGCCTCGTGCTCGAGGCGGCCACCGGCGGTTCCGTGGCGGCTGTCATTCGCGACCGATTCCTGGACCCGTTGCGTCTGCAGGAGACGTGGTTCCAGGGCGAGGAGGTGGTGCCCGTCGAGCCGGCCCATGCCTACCTGCGTCAAAACGGGCGCTGGGTCAGCTTGGACGACGGCACGTACTTCAGGCCGCACACCTCGGCGGCGACCGTGGCCTGGGCGGCCGGCGCGATGATCTCCAGCGCGAGTGATCTGGCGAAGTGGGCGCGGGCACTCTACGGAGGGCGTGTCCTCTCCGACGCGTCGCTGGCAGAGATGGTCACATTCAGTGAGGACGACTACGGCCTTGGCACCAAGGAGTACCTGATGGGCGGCCGCACGGCCTGGGGACACGGCGGCTCGCTGCGTGGGGCCGAGGCGACCATGCGCTACGTGCCGTCACTGGACGCAGCGGTGGTCGTGCTCTGGAACCGCGGACGAGTGGAGACGGCGGATCTGGCACGTGAGCTGGCGGCCATCGCCTTCAGCGCCCGGTATCCCGACACGACCGCTCCGGTCATCACCGATACGAGCATCGACCTGCGCGTAGGGGCGGCCCTCGATGGCCGGATCATCCCGGCGCGGTTGACGTGGTCGACCACCGAGACCGAGAGCGGCGTCGACCGCTACGAGGTGCGCATGAGCGTGGATGGAGCCGCCTGGGAGACTCTGCCGACTGACGGCCCGGCAGCCTCTGGCGAGCAGCCGCCGCAGTCCCTCGACGTGGAGCTATCCCGCGGCCGCCGGTACGCCTTTAGCGTGATGGCCACTGACGCCGAGGGGAACGTAGGTGCATGGGCTGACTCGCCTGTCATCCGTCCGCGGATCCTCCAGGAGACGCACTCTTCGCTCGGCTTGGATGATGGTTGGCGGTTCGTGGCGCGCTCGTCCGCCTCGGGCGGTGGGGTCGCCAAGGCACGCCAGCCGGGCATCGATGCCCGTAGCTCGGGGAAGTGGCTAGCCATCGGCTGGGTC
>JALZLQ010000251.1 GCA_030858605.1 Chloroflexota bacterium | reverse complement strand
TCACCCCGCGATGAGCTCGCCGCCGTCGATGCCGATCACGTTGCCGGTCATCCAGTGCGTGCCTTCGCGCGACAGTGCCGTGATGGCCTGCGCCACGTCCTCCACGGTCGTCATGCGCCCGGATGGGTTCTTGGCCGTGGCATGGGCGATGAGAGCGTCCCGCTCCGGGATCTGCATCAGGGCGGGCGTCTGGGTCACTCCGGCGCGGATGGCGTTGACGCTCACGCCCGCGTCGAGGCGCCCGAACTCCATGGCCAGTTGGCGGCAATGCGATTCGAGCGCCGTCTTGGCCGCGCTGACCGCGCCGTAGGAGGCGATCATGCGGGTCGAGCCCTCGCTGGTCATGGCGTAGATCTTCGAGCCCTCATCGAACATCCCGGCGCGCCACACGTCCTGCGCCCAGTAGACGAGGCTGTGGGCCATGACGTCCAGGGTCATGTCCATGTTCTTGCGGTTGATGGCCGCGCCGGGGTCCAGGGAGAGGAACGGCTTCAGGGTCCCGAAGGCGAGCGAGTGCATCATCACCCGCACGTAGGGCGAGCCCTCTGCCGCGCGCCGGCCAGCGAACTCCTCGCCCAGCTGCGCCACGACCGACGCACGCTGTTCGTCATCTGCCGCATTGCCGTTGAAGAAGAGCGCCCGCTGTCCGTGCGCCTCGATCTTCCGCTTGAGCTCGTCCACGCGCACCTGGCCGGCCTTGCGGTCGAGATGGACGCCCGCGATGTCGTAGCCGTTTGCGGCCAGAGCCAGCGCCGTCGCCTCGCCGAAGCCGCTGCTGGCGCCCAGGATCAGCGCCCACGGCTGGCGGTGGTCGACCATCGTCATCGTTCTCCTTCTCCCTGGCGCCCCGATAGCCGGTGGCGCCGGTCAGTCTAGACGCTGCCGGATGCCCGCAGACGCTCGATCTCCGGGGCCGCGTAGCCCAGCTCCGCGAGCACCTCGTCGGTGTGTTGGCCGAGGAGTGGCGGCGGCCGTCGGATGCTGCCGGGTGTAGCGGCGAACTTGAAGGGGATGCCGGTGAGGCGCAAGTCGCCCACGGTGGGGTGCTCCACCGTGGCGATCATGTCGCGCGCCAGCACCTGGGGATCGGCGAAGACCTCCGCCACGTCGCGCACCGGACCGCAGGGCACTTCGGCCGCGGAGAGCACTTCAAGCCACACCGCGGTAGTCCGCGGCGCGAAATGAGCCACGAGCAGGTCGCGCAGCGCTTCCCGCTCCCGCACCCGCTCGCCATTCGTGGCGAATCGAGGATCCGTGGCCAGCTCCGGCGCTCCCAGCGCCTCGCAGAAACGCTGCCACTGCCGCTCGGATCCGACCGCCACGGCGATCTGGCCGTCGGCCGTGGGGAACGTCTCGTACGGGGTGATGTTGGGGTGGCGATTGCCCAGCCGGCCGGGCACGGTGCCGCCTACCAGGTGGTTGGCCGCCTGGTTGATGAGCCAGGCCACGCTCGATTCGAGCAGCGAGAGGTCGATGCGCTGCCCGCGACCGGTCCGCTCAGCCTCGCGCAGACCGGCCAGCACGGCCACGGCGCCAAGCATCCCGGTGGTCAGGTCTGCCACGGCCACACCGACCTTGGTCGGTTCGCCACCGGCCTCATCAGGCTGTCCGGTGATGGACATCAGCCCCGACGCGGCCTGGATGATGAAGTCGAAGCCCGGCTTGCCTGCGTCCGGGCCGGTCGGTCCGTACCCGGTGATGGAAAGGCGCACCAGCCGGGGGTTGATCCGGTCGAGCTCCTCCTCTGGGAAGCCCAGACGGTCCAGGCCGCCGGACCGCTGGTTCTCGACCAGCACGTCGGAGCGCTCCAGGATGCGGCCGAGCACCTCGCGCGCGTCTGTCTGCTTGAGGTCCAGCCGAATACCGCGCTTGTTGCGGTTGATGGACATGAAGTAGCCCGACTCGCCGGGGTAGGCTGGATCGGCGCGCGGATCATGCGGGGGGTACGTAGAGGTCGGATCAGGTGCGCCGCCATAGGGCGGCCCGTAGTGGCGCGTGGGATCGCCATCGGGCGGCTCGATCTTGATGACATCCGCACCAAGGTCGGCCAGGAGCATCGTGCAATATGGTCCCGCCAGGACCGTGGACAGGTCGCAGACGCGAACACCGGCCAGGGGGCCGGACGCATCGGGTCCGTCGGGTCCGCCTAAGGCGCCGCAATCACTGGGCGAGGGAGGCATGCACCAAGGCTAGCCGCTGAGGAGACCCGTATCATCGGGGCGATGCACAGGTGACCAGCGCGCGAAAGGCACTCGACCCTGACGGGATCGCCGCCGTGCCTGCCGGCTGGGAGGCGCGGCCGCCCGACTTCGTGGGTGTCGGCACGGCCCGCTCTGGCACGACCTGGTGGGACGAGCTGATCCACGCCCACCCCGACGTGTACCGCGCGCCGGGCGTACCCAAGGAAGTGCACTTCTTCGATCGGTTCTGGGACGGCTCCTGGGCCGACGCTGAGATCCCGCACTACCACGCCTCCTTCGCGCGGCCCGCGGGAGGCCTGGCCGGTGAGTGGACGCCGGGCTACATGGTCGACTTCTGGGTCCCGCCGCTGCTCCGTCGCGCCGTCCCGGAGGCCCGACTTCTGGTCCTGCTGCGCGATCCGATCGAGCGATTCCGCTCCGGGCTCACGCTGACCGAGAATCGCCTGACGCTCTCCTGGACGCCGCGCGCGGCGGCGAACGGAGGTTTCCAGAGGGGCTGCTACGCCGACCAGTTGGAGCGGCTGTGGGCGGTCTTTCCCAAGGCGCAGGTCCTGGTGCTTCAGTACGAGCGTTGCGTGGCGGACCCGCGGGGTGAGCTACGCCGGACGTTCGAGTTCCTGGGCCTGGACCCGACACCGGCCGACGCGCTGACTGCAGCGGACCGTCGCGTCAATGCCACTCGCGTGAGCAAGGCCTCCCTGACCGAGGCGCAGCGGGCGGCGATGGCTCGCGCATCCGCGCCGGAGGTCGAGCGGCTGGGCAGCCTGGTGCCCGACCTCGACCTGTCGCTGTGGGGGTCGTACGCCGACGGCGGGGGACATGCGACGTGACCGTGGCTCACCGAAGTGGCCGGAACCTGCCGCTCACCGTTCGAGCCCGCCAGTCCGCCATCCGCGTCCTGCGCGCCGCCCGCAAGCTCCGCGGCCACCGTCCGCCCGGTCCCGGCCAGCCGCCGCGCGTGCCTGCCGGCTGGGTC
>JALZLQ010000076.1 GCA_030858605.1 Chloroflexota bacterium | reverse complement strand
CGGGCTCGGGCTCGGGCGCCGGGGGCGCGGACACGGGTGCCGGGGGTGCGGGTGCTGGATCAGGTTCTCGGCCGGGGGGTGCGAACGAGATCGTCGGTGCGTCGGCCGCGGCCACCTCGCTCCGCCGCTTTCCTGCTGCCCGGATCCAGACCTCCGCGCCCGTCTCAAGGCGCAGGGCTTCCGCCGCAGACCCCTGGTTGACCGCCAGCGACAACCGTCCGTACGAGTCGGCCAAGATCAGCGGCTCACCAACCGGGACACCGCCGAAGGTGTTAGCCCAACGGATCGCCCGCGACCGTGTGGCGGGCAAGTCGGGGTGGCCGGCGAAGACTTCCAGCCGCACGTCCGAGTCCATCGAGACGAGCGACTCCTCCAGCTCCGCGGCAAGTGCGCCCAGCTTCACGTTGCCGAAGGTGTCCACGTAGACGACGCTGGTGGCCAGCTCGCCATCACCGATCCATGGCTCCGGCCAGTCAAGCGCGACCAGTTCCATCGGGTCCAGCCAGGGGCCTAGCACCTCCAGGGGCACACCGAGAGCGAGATGTGCCGCGGCCGGGGCGAAGAGGTCGCGGCCGTGGAATGAGGAACTCACCACCGGCAGCCGATAGGCCGGGTTGTCCAGCAGGTGCGCGCGCACGATGCCGCCCAGGCGCGTCGCGCCGGGGATGAGCAGGCCGTTGTCCGGCCCGATCAGGTAGTCGCCGCGCGCCGTCTCAAGCGCCACGCCGCGCCGTTCCGTGCCCACGCCCGGATCGACCACCGCCACGTGAGATCCGATCGGCATGTAGGGCAAGGCGCTCCACAGCAGGAGCGCGCCGTCGGCAACGGCGAACTTGTCGACCTCGTGGCTGATGTCCACGATCAGAGCGTCGGGCGCGATGCCCAGGGCCACGCCGCGCATGATGCCGGCCGATGGGTCGCGCGAGCCGAAGTCGCTCAACAGGCTGATCAGAGGGCGGTTCCACTCGCGTGCCATGCGGGCAGCGGCCGGAGTGGTGATCGAACGGGTGAAGTGTCGTGCCATAGGGCGCGATGGTACGCGGGACGGGCGTCACCCTGCGCTATCCTCGCGCGGCTGATGCCCGAACGTTCGCTCGCGGTCCGCTCCCTCGCGGCGCTCCTGCTTCTCCTCTGGGTCATCCTGGCTGTGGCCATCCTGGTGGCATACCGCCCCGGCGGTCCGGCCGACCTGCTGGTCGGTGCGGCCGCCTTCTTCCCGGCCCTGGTGATCGTGGTGGCGCTGGTCTGGCCGCCGAGCGATGCCGACCACCGGGTCCGGCTCACGGCCACAGGTCTGGGCATCGCTTCCGCCCTGCTGGTCGCACCGCTGTTGCTGCTGATCATCGACGCACTGGTCGCCGGCGGCCGCCAGACCCTGCTGCCCTCACTTGAGGTCGCCTATGCGGCGATCCTCGCCCTGGCCAGCACTTGCGCCTTCACGGCCCTGGGCATCGCTCGTCGCCTGGTGCCCGATCCGCGCCACATGCCCAGCCGCCTGCTCACCGCGATGGGCATCGGCGGCGGCCTGACCGTGCTCGGGACCTTGGCTTTCGGCGGAGTGGCCATCGCCAACGAGCAACAGCTGAGGGAACGCGTCGCACCCGTCTCCATATGGGGCCCCACGGACCCCGAACTCGTGCCGCCGTCCTGCCGAGAGGGCGCACGACTGGGGCCGATGGCCATAGTGACCATCGAGGCGAATGGCTCCATCGACGGCGAGCTGGTGGCCGAGGCTTCGATCACCGGCGCGCGCGACGGCACGAGTGAGCAGTGGGACGGAGAGCTCGAAGGGCAGTTCGAGCAAGGGGAGCTGCGCTACGAATCGGACGGCGCGGAGGTGATGTGGAGCGTGGATGGCGGCCAGGCCGAGCCTCGTTCGATAGGCTTCCTCGAGACCCTGTCGCAGAGCGGTCTCTCGCTGGACGGGCCCATCCTGGCCGCGGTCGATCGGCCGGAAGGGGAACCGGGAACCGTGGCTGAGGACCTTGGCCTTGACCTGTTCGATGGCGCGACCGCGCGGCACTGTCGCCGTGCCATCGATGGCCCGACCGCGCTGAATGCTGCGCCCATCCTGCGCTGGATCGCCGGTCAGCCTCTCGACGAGCGCTCCGACGCCCTGCCCGAGTGGCGCGGCGAGATCGACTGGTGGGTCTTCGGTGACGGACAACTGGGCAGGGCCGCGGTGAGCGTAAGCGGCTATCCCGGCGAGGTGTTCCCGGCTACCGGGGTCTCGGCCATGTTGGAAGCCGAGCTCTCCGCGACACATCGCGGCGGATCGCCGGCACCGCCCTGAGCGCCCCCGATCGAACTGACCACTCCCGACCGACCGTGAGCGCGTAGGCTTCGGTGATGGCCTCAGGCACAGCAGCGGGTGACAAGGACCTGCGTCTCGAGCGCGGCAGTGTCAAGTGGGATCGCGCTGCACGCTATCTCCGCGTGGCCATGATCCTGCACGCCCACCCTGAGGGAATCGGTGCGCAGGAGATCTCCGATCGGATCGGTGCCTCCAAGCGGACCGTTTACCGCGATCTGCGGGCCATGAACGAGGAGGCCGGCCTGCCGCTCTGGCAGGATGCCGGGAAATGGGGCCTGGAGGAGGGCGCTTTCCTGCCGCCCCTCAAGCTGACGCTGCATGAGGCGATGACCCTGTTCCTGGCGGCCCGAGTCCTGGCCAAGGCGTCCGACGAGCACGACACGGAACTCATCGGGGCTTTCGTGAAGCTGGCCGAGGTGCTGCCGCCGGTGCTCTCGGAGCACATCCAGTCGACCGTGGATGCCGTCTCGCAGATCCCCCGCAACGACCGGTTCACGCGGGTCTTTCGCACCCTGACGGAGGCCTGGGCGCACCGGCGCGTGGTGGAGATCGTGTATGACTCTTCGGCCTACGACGCCAAGCGCAAGAAGCGCCGGACACGAGTGCGGCCGTACGTCATCGAGCCCTCCGCGTTGACGCACGCGCTTTACCTGATCGGCTGGGATGAGGAGCGCCAGGCGCGCCGGACCTTCAAGGTGGAGCGGATCCTTGAGGCGAGCCTTACGCCACGCCGCTTCGAGCCTGAGCCCGGCGCTTCACCCGCTCGTGACCTGCTACGAGCCTGGGACGTCATCTCCGATGAGGATCCCGTTGACGTGGTCATCCGCTTCGAGCCGTCGGTAGCACGCCGGGCGGCAGAGACGCGCTGGCATCCCAGCCAGGAGATCGAGTCGCTGCCGGACGGTTCGCTGCGCTGGTCAGGTCGCGTGGCCGGCCTGCGCGAGATCCGCATCTGGATCCTGGGCTGGGGCGCCGACGCTGAGGTGCTCCAGCCGGCTGAGCTGCGGCGGGAGGTCGCCGAGGAGTTGCGCCGTGCTGCCCGCCGCTATGACGAGCCGGCATCCCCGGTTGATGCACCCAGCGCCGTGGAAGCTCCCGCAGCTGTAACGTCGGCGCCGACCACACGGCGAGCTGCCTCAAGGAGCCTGGCGAACCAGTAGCGCCAAAGCTCTTCGTGCAGCTCGCGTTGCTCCCGCGTCCGGAAGCCCACCTGGCGCACCGTTATGTGGGTCCGCCGCCCGTGGTCGACCAGGTCGAAGGCGACCACGCTGAGCGTCCCGATGGGCTCCTCGGGCCAGTCGATGCTCCAGCTCACGTGCTGCGGCGGGTCCACCGCCAGGATCTGCCCGACAGCCAGCGCCTCGCGCATCCGATAGCGGACAGTCGCTCCTACCTCCGGCCGGAACTCCACCTCTTCCAGCCACGAGGCGAGGCCCTCCGCCGTGGCCACCATGCCGAAGAGTTCCTTGCGGGACACGTCGACCTCGGCCTGAAGCTCGACCCGCGGATCGCCCACGTCGCTAGACGGCCTTGACGGCGGCCACCAACTGCTCCAGGCCCGCCTTCGCGTCGGCGAAGAACATGCCCGTCTTGGGGTCGCCGTAGAGCGGGTTGTCGATGCCCGCGTAGCCCTTGCCCATGGAACGCTTGATGACGACGATCGACTTCGCGTGGTCGACGTCCAGGATGGGCATGCCGTAGATGGGCGAGCTGGTGTCGGCGCGCGCGGCCGGGTTGGTCACGTCGTTGGCACCGATGACCAAGGCCACGTCGCAGCGCGCGAACTCCGGGTTGATCTCCTCCATCTCACGCAACTGCGGATAGGGCACGTTGGCCTCTGCCAGCAGCACGTTCATGTGGCCCGGCATCCGGCCCGCCACGGGATGGATGGCGTACTTGACGTCCACGCCGCGCGACTCCAGCAGTTCGGCCAGCTCGCGTACGGCATGCTGCGCCTGCGCCACCGCGAGGCCGTAGCCGGGCACCACGATGACGCTCTGGGCGTAGGCCAGTTGGATGGCCACATCGTCCACGCCGATCTCGCGCACGCTGCTGCCTTCAGCACCGGTCACTCCGGCCGGGCCGCTATCGCCGGTCCCGAAGCCGCCCATCAGGATGTTCATGAGCGACCGATTCATGGCGTCGGCCATTAGCTTGGTGAGGATGCCGCCGGCGGCACCTACGAGAGCACCCGCGATTATCAGCACGGGGTTGTTCAGCACGAAGCCGGCCATCGCGGCGGCCGTGCCGGTGAAGGAGTTGAGCAGCGAGATGACGACGGGCATGTCCGCGCCGCCGATGGGCAGCACCATCGTCACGCCGAACACCAGCGCCGAGACGATGATGGCGCCCAGCACGAGCAGCGTGACCTCATTGCTCAGCGCCACGCTGTCCGCAGCGCCGAGCACCAGCAGGATGGTTCCACCGACGGCCACCAGGCCCAGCACGATCGTCACCAGGCGCGAGGCCGGGAAGATGATGGGCTGCCCCGGAACCAAGCCCTGGAGCTTGCCCGAGGCGATGAGCGACCCCGTGAACGTCACGCACCCGATGACCACGCCAAGCACCACGAAGATGGTCGTGGAGATGGTCGCCTCGGGAGTGCCCACGATGTGCAGGAAGTCCTCGATGGCGACCAGCGCCGCCGCGCCGCCGCCCACTGCGTTGAACAGCGAGACCAGTTGCGGCATGGCCGTCATCTTCACCCCGCGCGCGAGGTACAGGCCGCCGCCGCCGCCGATCAGGATGCCCACGCCGATGATCGCCCAGGCAGGGCCGCTCAGGCCACCGGGACGGGCAGCCAGATAGACCAGCGTGGCCACCACCGCGATGGCCATCCCGGTCGCGCTGAGTCGATTGCCGCCTCGAGCCGTGGCCGGCGAGTTCATCTGGTGCAGCCCGATGGCGAAGGCCGCGGCACCAGCCATCCAGGCGAAGAAGACGAGGGGGTAGATGCTCTCCTGGGACATCTACTCTACCTTCGGGTCGGCGGATATCTCGGGCGCACGCGGAGCTTCACGGCGCCGGAACATCTGGAGCATCCGGTCGGTGACCACGTAGCCGCCCACCACGTTCATGGCCCCGAACACGACCGCCACGAAAGCCAGCGCGTAGCTCAAGGGGTTGTCGGCGGCGGCGGCGATGATCATGGCGCCCACCAGCACGATGCCGTGGATGGAGTTGGCTCCGGACATCAGCGGCGTGTGCAGCGTGGCGGGCACCTTGCTGATGACCTCGATGCCCAGCAGGATGGCCAGGATAAAGATGGCCAGCGAGTTCAGCAGCTCGACACTCACGAGCCGGTCCCTCCGGTGGCCGCGGCAGGCGGTGGGGCGGCGGCAGGTGGCTGGTCTGCGGCGGGTGGCGGGTCGGCGGCGGGTGACGCATCGGCGGCTCGAGGCGCGTCCTCAGCAGCGGGCGCAGGCGGCGTGAGCAACTTGGCGGTGGCCTCGTGGACTACCCGGCCCTCGTGCGTGATGAGCGTGCCAGCGGTGATCTCGTCGGATGTGTCCAGCACCAGTGCGCCGTCCTTGACCAGGTGCAGCAGCAGGGCCGAGATATTGCGGCCGTAAAAGGCGCTGGCACCGGCCGGCATGGTGGCCGGCAGGTTGTCCGGCGCGATGATGGTCACGCCGTTGTCGGTCACGACCGTCTCGCCTGCCTTGGACAGCTCGACGTTGCCACCGAGGGCACTGGCCGCCATGTCCACCAGCACGGAACCTGGCTTCATGGCAGCGACCGCCGTGGCCGTGACCAGCACCGGCGGGCGCCGACCCGGCACTTGGGCCGTGGTTATCACGATGTCCATGCCTGCGATGTGCTCGTTGAGTTCCTGCTGCTGCGCCTCGCGCTCCTCAGCCGTGAGTTCCCGCGCATAGCCGCCCGTGCCGGACGCGTCCGCGACGGACTTCAGGACGAGGAACTGCGCACCCAGCGACTGGGCCTGCTCCTTGGTTTCAGCGCGCACGTCGTAGGC
>JALZLQ010000225.1 GCA_030858605.1 Chloroflexota bacterium | reverse complement strand
TGCCGCGAGGGTTCTGTAGTGACGCTGGCGGACGGGGTGTGCGATGGGCGCAACGGTCATGGTGAGCCGTCATCATGCGGTGGGTCATCCTGACCTGCCGTGCGGGCGCGACGCCAGAGAATGATGGCAAGCGCGAGCGCCATGACACCAACACTGATCCAGTTGCCCCGCGTACTGTCCGCAATCGCCTTGGCCAGGTTGAACAGGAGCAGGCCGGCCAGTAGGAACGGCAGCAGGCGGCGATACTGCTGGAGCATGTCGCAACCCCTCCCGTGTGCCCATGGCTGGTACTTCGGCGAGCGTCCCGTCGAGATGCCGCCAGTCTAGGTGCTACCGCCCGCTTGCACGACCATCACCGCCCGAACCGCGCTCGCCCGCGCGGAGTATCGACCGGACGGTACGGTGCCACAACCATGGTGGGGCGGACCCGTCACCGCGGGCCGCCCTGGAGGTCGCCCATGTACCGAGGCCCCTATGGCATCGTCGGGCTCGTCCTGGCGGTGATCCTGATCATTGTTTTGCTGCGCCTGCTTGGGCTCGTCTAGCGGCCCCGACACTCGACGCGGGTGGCGTCATTGCCCCGGGGTACCGTCACGCCGCCGGTGTTCCACATGGTGTGACGACGTGCGTCAGTGATACTGCCACTGGGCCCCCCCCGTGGCTGTTAGACGTCAACTAGCTTGGCCGGTGGTGGCGATGAGAATGGCCGGTAGCGACCACCCCGCTCAGGCCTGCTCGTGGACCGTGCCGCCAGCGGCGTCACCCGCCGCTGGGCTGGCGCGGGACGGCTGATGGTCGTTGGCCTCCTGGGCGCGGAAGCTCTCCAGCCCCATCAGGTCCAGAATCACCGAGTGATGCACGACCCGGTCGATGGCGGCCATCGTCGTCATCGGGTCTTTGAAGATGCGCGTCCAGTCGGAGAAGACCAGGTTGGTCGTGATGATCACGCTGCGCCGCTCGTAGCGTTCGGCCAGCAGGGTGAAGAGCACCTCCATCTCGTCGCGGTCGTGCTGGACGTAGCCGATGTCATCGAGGATCAGGCAGGCGAAGCGGTCCAGCTGGGCCAGGTACTGCGGCAGCCGCAGGTCCCGCTTGGCGGCCAAGAGCCGCTGGACCAGACTCGCGGTCGGGGTCCACAGCACCCGGTGCCCGTGCAGGATCAGTTCGTGCCCCAGCGCGGCGGCCAGATGGCTCTTGCCCGTCCCCGGCTTGCCCACCGCCAGCACATTAATGGCGTCCTCCAGAAACGCGCCGCCACGGAGCGGCTCCAGCTGCTGACGGATGAGGGCGGGGAAGCGTTCGAGTTGGAGCGTGCGGAAGGTCTTCTCCTGTGGGAGCGCGGACTGGTGCAGGAGGCGGGCGATGCGTCGCTCCTCCCGCTGGGTCACTTCGCACTGAACGACCTCATAGAGGAATGCCTCATGCGTGAGGCCGCCCTTGACGGCTTTGAGCGCCAGGTCGGCGAAGTGGTCCGCCATCGCGGGCAGCCGCAGCGTCCGCAGCATGGCGCGCAGGTCAGCGTGCCGGTCCGGCATGGATGCCACCTCCTGCCAGCAAGCGGTCATAGATGGCGAAGTCCAGCACTGGCGTGTGCACCACCGGTAGCGCCACCGGGCCGGGCGGCCGGACGAGCTCGCGCACGGCATCGAAGGTCGGTGTGCTCGGCTGCTCCAGCAGCAGGACGAGCGCTGCCTCCACCTCGGCTTCGGTCCGGCTCGCCGCCAGATGGAGCAGCCGGACGTACTCGCGATCGGCGCGCTGTGGGAGCGCCGCGGTGAGCGCGTCGTAGGCGCGGCGGAAGAGCAGCGAGGGGAAGAGATCGTCGCGGTAGCGGTACTGGGCGAAGGCGCCGGGCTTGCGCACCAGCGACCAGATGACGTGGCGATAGTCGATCCGGTGCTGCCCGTGGCCCGGCAATCGCGGCAGGGTATGCAGATGCGCCGTGCCGCGGTAGACCTCCAGCGTCTCGGCCCGGACCCGCACGAGCACGGTGCTGCCGATCAGCTGCGAGGGCAGCGAGTAGGTGTTGCGCAGCACCTGAATCGTGCTGAAGCGGCTGACCGGCACCCGCAGCTCACGGCAGGGGGCGAGCGGCGCTGCCGGCAGCGGCCGCAGCACCTGCTGCTCCTCGGCAAAGCGCACCTGGCGCGTGAGATTGCGCCGGCGGACCAGGTCCTGCAGGACGTGGGCATAGGCGGCACGGGTGAGGAAGTCCCGGCTGCCGCGCACGCGCAGCGCCTGGTCCACCGCCTGCTTGAAGCGATAGTGCGCCTGCTCCACGTCGCCGTTCTCATGCGCTTCGCCGGCGGTGTTGGTCGTCGGCTCCATGCCGTAGTGGGCCATCAGCGCCCGATAGCGCGCGGTCGCCTGCGCCCGGCCATCGACATCGAGCGGGCGCACCGCGGCACTCAAATGGTCGGTGCGATGCTGCTGGGGTACCCCGCCCAGCTGCCAGAGGCAGGTTTCCAGTCCTTCGGCGAGCGCCTCGAAGCTCTCCGATGGACAGATATGCACGGCCTCGAAATTGGAGTACGTCAGCACCAAATGAAAGAGCAGGTGCGGGAACGGCACGCCACCGAGGGTGATGCCGAGGTCGCTCATGTGGGTGAAGTCGGACTGAGCGACCGCACCGGGCTGATGCACCTGGGGGAAGAAGACCTCACGGTCCGGCCCGTGCTGCGCGCGCCAGGAGGCGACATGGCGCTGGAGCGTGCGCAGCTGAATCGCCTGGTAGCGGCCGGGATGGCGCTCGCAGAGGAGCGCGAAGAGCGTCGTCGCCTGGAGCGCTGGGTCGCGGGTCAACTCGGCGGTCACCCACGGCCAGGCATCGGCGAAGGGGTTGGGACGGGTCTGATAGGTCCGTGGCTGCGTGCGTTGGCTGGGGAGCTGTGCCGCGCGTTCATAGCGGCGCACCGTGCGCACGCTCATGCCCGTCCGGGCGGCAACCTGCTCCTGGCTCTTGCCTTTGGCGCGTTCCTGCACCATCCGACGTACCTCCGCGTCCGTCTTCATGGCACCCTCCTTGGATGCCATCGTCCGTCGCGCGGCGGTCCACTCAACCGGCCAATCTAGTCGCCACCACCGGACACGCTAATCGTCGTTCAACAGTGGCCTCATTGGCCCACGGTTTCGCGCCGCGACATAAGCCACGGCGGCTACTAAGAGTCGAGCCCTCGTCCCTCGAGCCGCCCGTCATCCAGCTCTCGGCGCAGGAG
>JALZLQ010000208.1 GCA_030858605.1 Chloroflexota bacterium | reverse complement strand
TGATGCGTGATGACGATCTCATCGCCGGAGCGGATCCGGTAGGCGAAGCCGTCAGGGCGCTGCGGCCCTGGGCCTGGCCCAGCGCCATCCTCGGTCAGCCGACGACCACGACGGTGCCGTCGGGCGGATCGCCCGGCGAGCGCCCCACCAGCGTTATCCCGTCGATGGCGGCGTAAGGGGAGTAGTAGGTCTCCTCGTGGATGATCGCCCCGGAAGCGTCCCGCACCGTCCTGGTCACCCATGAGCGGAAGCCATCGATGGGATACTCGACCCGGGACCTGACACCGGGCGCCAGATCGTCGGTGTATTCGATGGTGTCTCGCGCCTCGCGACGGTCACGGATGAGCGGTTCGGAGAACTCCACTGTCCGACCGGTCGGCACCGACCAGATCTCGAAGCGGACGCTGCCGTGGCCGTTGATGCCCTTGATCAGTATCGGATGCGCCGTGTCGTTGCGGAAGCGCATGGTCTGCACCGATCCCGAGGATGAGATGAAGACGGTCGCGTCCAGGCCGAGCGGGTAGCGGTCGATGTAGTAGGAGTGATTGCGTCGAGCGCCCATCTCCAGCCCGGCCCGGAGCGCGGCATTGAAGATCGTCGTGGAGCATGAGCAGATGCCACCGCCCACGGCTCCTGTGGGTTCGGTCCGGCCGTTGATGATCACGCCGCCGGGTCCGTAGCCCTCAGCTTCACTGACGGTGCCGATGGCCTTCCAGAAGTCGAACTGCCGGCCGGGTGCCACGGACTGCCCGTGGATCCTGGTCGTGGGGACAGAGATGTTCGCGCCGAAGAAGTTGCTCTCACCGGGCGTAAAGCGCGTCGTCCACGACGACAGCCGCACGACCTCAGGTGCCGCCGCTTCGGCCTGGCCAGTGGTATAGCGAGCGGTGACCGGCTCGATGATCAGGTCGACAGGTCCTTCTGCCGCGCCGTCCGGTCGGGCATGGAGGGCTGCCACGATGCGCTCGGCCGTGGCCGCGGTGTCCAGAGCGCGCCCGTCCATGGCAGGCACGACCATGATCGAGCCGGTCTCAGAGAAGGTGAGGCCCGCGTCGGTGGGGCGGACGGCCAGCGTCTCGGCCAGCCCGACCAGGTCAGCCTCTACCGCATCGTCAGGCACTTCGACGATGTAGCTGCCGTCGCCCTGAGCCTGGAGCAGGAGCCAGGAACGGACCGTCTCGACCGGGATGGCATGCGTGGTCGTGCCGTCGGCCAGCGAGACGCCCGCCGCCACGATCGCGTTGGCCCGGTCAGCGGCCGCCTCGGCCACGTCCGTGTGGTGCGTGGGCTCGGTGAGGAGTGGCTGCGTGCTCACCCGGGTCGACCGCGTGCCTGTGCCTAGTGCAGCCAGCGCGGCATGTGCCGCTGCCCGAAGCGACTCGCCGTCGACGTCGACCCCGAGCTCGGAGCGGCGGGCCACGTAGCGGCCAGAGTCCAGCTGCACGCGCGCCTCTACCAGGGGCCGCTCGATGTCCGCAACCATCGCCGTCACGGCCTCATCCACGGCCTGAGCGTCGTATGTCACTGTGACTTCGTGCGATACGCCGCGGAGCAGCGTGCGAAAGTGGTCGCCGGCTCGCTCCATGGGGCCCCCGTCGCGCCCGACAGCGAGGGCTGCGTCAAGGGCAGGCCCGAATTCGTACCGGCGGTCGATCCTGGCGTAGCTCAGGCTGCGGAGCTGCTCGCCCACCTCCAGAGTCAATTCGCCTGCGGTCGGTTCGGGCAAGCTGGCTGACAGGCGTGCCTGCGCCGCCGCGGCATCCAGACCATCAAGGGTGACTCCGCCCACGGTCACACCCGGCACGATGCGCCCCTCGAGGGATCTCTCGTAGGCCAGGGCGATGGCCGCCGCGGCGACCACTAGCGCGAGCAGCGTGAAAGTGAAGGCCACCAAGGCCAAGCGCCAGCGCCAGCGGCCCCGGCGGGTCGGTCGATGAGGCGAGGTCTGAGCGGTGGCGGTCACGATATCCCCATCCTACGCTCAGTGACCCAGACTGCCCAGCCGCCGTTGGTAGCCCGGACGGTCAATCGCGACGGAGGATGACCACCCGGCGCTGAGGCTCCTCTCCGATGGACTGCGTGGATACCCGGCTGTCCGACTTCAGGGCCAGATGGATCCAACGCCGCTCCAGGGCGGGCATCGGTTCGAGCTGGAGCATGGCCCCACTTTCGACGACCTTCTCGGCAGCGCGCTGGGCGATCTCCTGAAGCTGACGCTCACGGCGCCCGCGATAGTCCTCGACATCGACCAACACGCGCGTCCAGCTGCCCATGCGCCGCGAGAGCATCAGGTTGAGCAGGTGCTGGAGCGCGGAGAGGCGCTCCCCCTTTCGCCCGATGAGCGCCCCCAATGCTTCCTTCTCGTCGCCCTCCCCTGATACATCCAGCTTGGAGGTGTCGCCGGCGACGATGGAGACCGCTGCCGCGTAACCCATATGGCCGAGCAGAGTCTCGAGGATCTCCTTGCCCGCCGCGAGGGCTTCCGGGCTGGCCTCCGCGGCCTGGATCTCCTCGCGCTCCCGGGAGAACGATGAGCGGGCCGAAGCGAGCTCGTCGCGGTCGCTCTGCGAAAGCGACGATCCGCGCCGCTCCTGCGGCGCATCGCGTCGAGGCGCGGGGCCACGGTCGCGTTGACCGCCCGGCCGCGGAGCACCTGCGCTCCGCCCATCGCGTTGCGGCCGGCCGGCGGTCATGTCACGTCGGGGAGCGGTCTCTTCCCGCTGCTCCGGGAAGGGTCGCGGATCGGGCACGCCATCACTCGAGGCCGGAGCAGCAGGTGCCCGCTCGCGCGATCCGGGAGCGACCACATCGGGTCGGCCTCGATCGGGTCGGCGTCCTCGATCCCGATCCCGGCCGCCTCGGTCGCCGCGATCGCCACCATCCCCGCGATCGCCGCGGTCCTCGCGCATGGGTGGTGGCGGGGGCAGCGGCGTGGCTGCGGCGGCTTCGCGGCGCGGAGCCGCTCCGCCGAGCGCGGCGCGTGGTGCGGCAAGGATGCGGGCCGGCTCTGCGCCCATGCCCAGCACGCCGCGACTGCCGGGGGTCAGGATCTCGAAGTCGAGATCATCCAGACCGGTGGCTCCGAAGGACTCGCGCGCGTTGCGCAGGGCTTCCTCGACGGTCTTGCCCGTGAACTCCTGGTACTCGCTCATCGGCGTCTCCCTCGCCGGCTGGTCCGTGCCTTGGACCTGGCCGGCCTGATGGTGCCAGCCGCTCGGTCGGTCGGGCTCCGGCGGGTCGCTGGCGACTCCGAAGCGAGACCGTTCTCGACGGCCGGCGTATAGGACGGAACTGGGAAGCGTGGCTGGTGGTCGACCGCGAAGCGGGGCGTCCAGCCGAACAGTGGAAAGAGGCCGCCCCAGCCGGCGATCAGGTACTGCTGGACGATGGAGAAGATGGTGGTCGTGATCCAGTAGAGGAACAGACCGGCGGGCAGGATCCAGCCATAGAACAGCGAGAAGAGCGGCAGGATCAGGAAGATCCGCTGCTGCATCCGGACCTGCGGGTCATTGGACGTGTTGGTCGGGATCATCATCCGCGTCTGGACCAACTGGAGGAGTGCGGAGATGGCAGCCAGCACGCTGAGCCCGAAGATGCCGGGGATGACCATGAACAGGATCTCCGGCACGTGCGCATCAAGGCCGCCCGCGGCTGGGGTCAGCCAGTCCAGCCAGGGGATGGTGGGGTCGATGCAGGGGATCAAGCGATTGCCGGCGTCCTGGCAGGTCACGCTCAGCAGGGGAGAGCCGGCGATCTGCAGCATGGTGCTGATGTCCGGTGCGGCCAGGCCCTGCTGGATGACCTGGTACATGGGGATGAGCAGTACCAGCTGGAGCAACGCAGGCAGGCAGCCTGCGGCGGGGTTGATGCCCCGCTCGCGGTAGAGCCGCATCTGCTCCTCGCTGACCTTGGCGCGATTTCCCTTGTACTTGGCCTGGATGGCACGTAGTTCCGGCTGGAGGATCTGCATCCGGCGCTGCGAGACGATCTGCCGTCGGAAGACCGGCACCAGCAGGAGTCGCAGCAGGATGGTCAGGGCGATGATGGCGATGCCGATGTCGCCGAAGATGTTGTAGAGCAGCGCCATGAGCATGAAGATCGACTGGAAGATGGGCGTGAAGATCCACGAGATCAGGCTCAATGGATCCGCGCCGTTGAGGACCGCGGGGCACAGGTTGTTGGGAATCGGGCTCTGGCCGGGCTGTGCGGTGGGCGGCGGATTGGGCAGCGGACAGGGCGCGCCGGACGATGTACCCGGCGATGACGCGGGTGAGGTTGCCGCCGAGGGGTCTGGTGATCCGGCCAGCGACGGCGCCGGGATCGGCGAGCCCCCCGCTGAAGGGTCGGCGCCCAGCGCCGGCGAGGCGATGACCACGAATGCCACCAGCGCCAGGAGCACGGCCAGCATCAGGTCGAGACGGGCCATGCTGGACCCTGCCGTGGGCCGAGTACGGGCCGGAGAAGGCCTAGCGGACGGGGTCATAGCCACCCGGGTTCCAGGGATGACAGCGTAGGATGCGGCCCATGCCCATCCAGCTGCCGCGTAAGAGGCCGTAGCGCACGATGGCCTGCTCCGCGTAGTGCGAACAGGTGGGCTCGAAGCGGCAGCTCGGTGGCAGCCACGCGAAGACGATGCGGTAGAGATGGATCATCCCCACCCCGAGCTTCCTCACGTCTTGTTCATGCCTCCTTCGTCCTTGCCCATCCGCTCCAAGAGCCTCTCCAGAGCGTCCCTCAGTTCCGTGTAACCTGCCGCGGCGCTGGCCGGCCTGGCGATGACCAGGATGTCAAAGCCGCCGACCGGTCGCCGGTCCGTCGCCCGGAGCACCTCACGAAGGCGCCTGCGGATGCGATTGCGGATGACCGCGCTGCCGACCTTGCGACCCGTCGAGAACCCGAACCGGGTCCGCTCCAGATCGTTCCTTCGCCAGCGCAGGATGAGCAGCGGATGTGCGCGACTCCGCCCTGCCTTCTGCAGCGCGGTGAAGTCGTTCACCGACCGCAACATCTCCAGCGGCGTCCCGGCAGGCAGCCCGTCCGGCCTCGTCAGGCCGAGAGCTTCTTGCGTCCCCTGGCGCGACGGGCGGCCAGGATGCGCCGACCACCCTGGGTCTTCATCCGCGCCCGGAAGCCATGCTCCTTGGCCCGGTGCCGCTTCTTGGGCTGATACGTTCGCTTGCTCATGATGGGCCTCGGAGGCTCCCCCTGGAAGAGTCCCTCGACGCGGGGCCGGTGATCCGCTGCCGGGGAAGGAAAACGCGCCGGGCGCCGATGTCAGCGACCAAGGGTCGCCTACTTGCGCCGTGGCGCGCCACGTCCGGCCGATGATAGCCGATGGGCCCCTCCGGTGTCGAGCGTAGCGGGGTCACAGGAGCGACACTCTCGTTGATCGCGTCAGCAGAGGAGCACCTGACCATGCCCGATGAGCCGACCACCCGCCCGGCACTCCCTCGGGGCAGCGCCACCATCCAGGATATGGCCAAGCTCGACATCCGTGTCGGGCGCATCGTCGAGGTGCTGCCGTTCCCAGAAGCACGCCGCCCGGCGTATCGGATGACCATCGACTTCGGGCCCCTCGGTGTCCGCCTCTCCTCCGCCCAGATCCCGCCCACCTACCCGGACCCCGCGGCGTTGGAGGGGCGCCTGGTGATCGGCGTGGTGAACTTCCCGCCGCGCCGCATCGCCGGTTTCGAGAGCCAGGTGCTGGTCCTTGGGGCACTGCCCCTTGATGGCCGGATCCCGCTTCTGAGCGTGGACGACGGGGCGTCGCCGGGCGATCCCATCGGCTGAGGAGTTGCTGGAAACCTGATACCCCTGAGGAGTATCGAGAAATTCCGTTGCGGCCTCCGCGGAACCGCGCTAACGTATGCCGCTCGACACCCCGATGCGGTACCGTGGGCGTTTCCTACCGGAGCCCTCCGGCTGGAGTCACCCCAGCCCCCTTTGGGTACCGTCGAAAGGTTGCTGGGTCTGCGCTCCGACTGGTCGAGAGGGACCCGCGAGGCGCCGTGCTTGCTGTGGGATCCGTAGTTTGGGGCTGGCCGTATCGATGGACGCGAAGCAGGTCTGGCGCGCTGCGCTGGGCGAGC
>JALZLQ010000264.1 GCA_030858605.1 Chloroflexota bacterium | reverse complement strand
GACATCGAGCGTAGGCTGACGCGACGCCCGAAGCGGCAGGATCGCCCAGCGACGAGGCCCGCTCTGGCCGTAGGGGGCGCGATGCGCCCGGAAGGGATCGACCGATGACGCATCGCGCAAGGACGTTCGGACGCCGCCTCTCGTCGCGCCACGGGACCGTGGTGGCCTATCTCGCGCTCGTGCTCGCCTCGAGCGGCGTGGCCTACGCGGCGGCGACGGTCGGTACGGCGGACGTCGTCAACAACTCGCTCAAGAGCATCGACCTCAAGGACGGCTACGGGGTCGGTGGGGTCGACGTCATCAACGACTCGCTGACGGGCGCGGATATCCAGGAGGGAACGTTGGTCGGGGTCGACGCCGCCACGCTCGACGGGGTCCAGGTCGCCGACCTGATCCAGGGCACCGGCAAGGCCTCAGCCGCTTGGGTCTTCGTGCCCCAGGGCACGAGCGCGACGATCTTCACGCAGGAGGAAACCGGGGTGGTCGCGGAGTATCGGTGTCCAATGGACCTTGCTGGGCCGGGGTACTTCTTCGTGACACATCCTCAGGAGTACATGCGTGTCTTCGTGAATCGGGGAGGCCCGAACCAGCCCTGGGAGTCGGGCAACCCGAACTTCGTGGAGGTCGGGCCGGGCTCGGACGCCGGCGGATCCTACATGGACGCGAGCGCCGACAACGCGACGCTGCAGGTGGCGCTGAGCAGTGGCGGCTTCGTCACGACGTTCGAGGTCTTCTCAAGGCACCTTGGCAGTTCGTCCGTGTGCTACGTCCAGGGACAGGCCGTCTTCACTGCCCTGCCATAAGGTCGCCAGCCTGCTCTTCCCAGCGGACCGGCCTGCCCGCCGACGGCGCGGAGCCAGGGCGCGCAGCGCGGAACTGATGGTTGATGTCGACGATCCCTGTCACCACATATTGACGGCCGGGCCCGCGGCGGATAGGGTCAGCGGGATGCGTACACGGCGCTGGCCAAGACTGCTGGGCGCCGTTCTCCTCTCACTGGCTGTAGGGGGCGGATCGTACAGTCCCGCGCTCGGTGGGACGCCCGTGAGCTCCTACTCCGCCAGCGGCGACCTGGCTACGACCGCGAGACCCAACATCGTGGTGGTCATGCTGGACGACATGCATGCCGGTCCAGCGCTTCGGCTGTTCGAGCGCATCCGACCCATGAAGTCGCTGTTCCTGGACCAGGGCATCCGCTTCACGCAGGCACACAACGAGACGCCGCTCTGCTGCCCGGCACGGGCTAACTTTCTGACGGGCCGGCACACGCACCGGCATGGCATCACGGGCAACGATCCGACCGGTCTGGACCAGAGCCGCACCGTGGCGACGGCGCTACATGACGCTGGCTACTGGACGGCGTGGACCGGCAAGTACCTGAACAGAGCCAGGAAGCTCAGCCTCCCACCACCTGGCTGGGACCAATTCCAGCACAAGCACCCGAAGGGTACCTACCAGCCTGGCTGGGTGGCTGATCAGGCAGCTGGGGTGCTCGCCTCGGCACCGGCCTCGAAGCCCATCTTCGCCGTCTTCGCGAGCACGGCACCACACAATGAGGGCGGGCGCTACCTGCCCCGGACATCGCCGCTCTACGAGGGCGATGCTCGCTGTGCCGAGGCAGGGACATGGTCTCCGCCCTCATACAACGAGGCCGACCTCTCGGACAAGCCGGCCTACATCCAAGGTCTCACGCCGCTGCCCTTCGCTTCGGGTTGGCCGCTCCGGAAGGCATGCGAGCAGCTCCTCTCGGTGGGCGACACGGTGCGTAACCTGAAGCAGGAGCTCGCGCGCCAGGGGCGCCTGAGGAACACCGTGTTCGTGCTCATGTCGGACAACGGCATGGGCTGGGGCGAGCACCGCATCCCGTTCAAGAATGCCCCGTACACCACGCCGCTCGCGCTCTGGATCACGTGGCCGTCCGGCCGGGGCACAGCTCCACGGGACGAGGGCGGACTGGTATCCATGATCGATCTGGGAGTGACCCTGGCCTCCGTGGGCGGAGCGGCCATGCCCTGGGCCGACGGACTCGACCTGAGCGCGCTGCTGATGGACGCCCAGCCACCCATCACGCGCGACGACATGCTCCACTCGTTGCCAGACGGTCACCATGCGCCTGGCCTGGGCCTGCCGCCGATGCCGGGCTGGTGGGCGGTGCGCACCACGAGTCACCTGTGGATCGAGTGGAACGACGGACCCCGAGAG
>JALZLQ010000199.1 GCA_030858605.1 Chloroflexota bacterium | reverse complement strand
TGATGCTGGTCCAGAGCGCCATCCTCGAGGGCAGCGTCGCCGCCCTGAATGCCGTGACCGATGGACAGGAAGTAGCCGGACACGGAGTCGTCCCTCACGGTGGCTTCACGGATCCGGAATACGGCAGCGTGGGGCTGACGGAGGAGGGCGCGAACCGACTGGGACCGATCGTGGCGGCCACGGTGCACTACGCCGACATCGATCGGGCGGTCATCGATGGCCGGACGGACGGCGCATGCAAGCTCGTCTTCTCGGCCGATGATCGATCGCTGGTGGGCGCACATGTGGTCGGTGAGCAGGCAGTCGAGGTCGTCCAGCTGGCCGCGGCGGCCATGGCGGCGGGCATGACATCGGACGCGCTCGGCGCGCTGGAGCTGGCGTATCCGACCTACACCTCGATCGTTGGTCTCACCGCGCGCGAAGCCGTCCGCAAGATGAAGGCTCGGCAGGAGGGTGGGACGACCGACCTGGATCGGCCCTGGCCGGAGTGGGAGTCGACTTCCCGTTAGGTCTCGGCGGTGTCCCCGATCGGAGCCGTCTCTGGCGGAGGGGCCGACTCGGAAGGCGCTTCGTCACTGATCGGCTCCAGATCGACCGTTCGAACGCGTCGTGACCGGCCTGCGTCCGTGCGTACCAGTGCTGCTGGGATCACACCACCGACCACGGACTCGACGACCGCGGTCTCGCCGGAGTAGAGGCCAGCTCCCACGATCCGCACGCGATCGCCCATCTTGATGTCGTCGCGACCGGCTCGTGCCTGCATGTTGATGGTAGCCACCGTGGGCCGCACCATCGGCGCGCCGCCGACCACGCCGGGAGCGGGCGCCCGCTTCGTGGCCGTACGTGCGGGCGGGTAGTTGACCTTGCGCTTTCGCATCAGCCACCCCTCCGCGGGCGGGCAGGCTCCTTCGGCGGACGGGGCTCATGGCCAGGCCGCGGTGGTCGTGGTGCGGTTCCCGGCGCCATGTCCGGCTGCTTGGGGGCCGGTCCGCGCGCCCGTGCGGCCTCGACCGATCGAGCGAAGGCTGCGGCCGTGGCCGAAGGCACGCTCGCTCGCCAGGCGGCCTCGATCTGGACCAGCCGCTCGTTCTCCTGGGTGCGCCGCTCGCGCTCTCGCTTCGAATGCTTGGTCATCCGTACCTCGTTCGACGTGCCTCGGGATAGTCTCCGAGCGCCTGCAGTGTACGCCTCGCCACGCGATCGACGACGAGCGCGAGGGGCTGACGAGCGACGAGCCGACCGAGAAGCCACCAGACGAGCACTGGACATGAGGAGGAGGTCTTGCTGCTGTTTGCTTGGCGAGGGCAGCACCGGGATGCCAGACTTGCGCAACCTCGCAGGAAGGGAGACTTGGTGACCGAGCGGCAAGGGCAACCGGAGGACCCCGCCACGACGCTGGGATATGTCGGTGCTTCGGCCTTCCCGCCGATCGCGGAGTACGCCTTCCTGTCCGACTGCGAGACGACCGCCCTGGTGGCACCCAGTGGCAACATCGAGTGGCTGTGCCTGCCCCGCCTCGACTCGCCCAGCATCTTCGGTGCATTGCTGGATCGGGACGCGGGTGGCTTCCGCTTCGGGCCGGCCGACATCATGGTCCCCGCCGCACGCCGCTACCTGCCGGGCACCATGGTGCTGGAGACCAGCTGGGGCAGTCGCACCGGCTGGGTGATCGTGCGGGACGTCCTCCTGATGGGACCCTGGAACCACGAGCGAAAGCGCGACGAGCGACATCGTCGTGCGCCCACCGACTACGACGCCGCGCGCATCCTGCTGCGCACCATACGCTGTGTGAACGGGGAGATGCAGCTGGTGCTCGACTGCGAGCCGGTCTTCGACCACGGCCGGCTGCTGGGCGAGTGGCAGCACACGGAGGACGGCTACCTCCAGGGGCTCTGCCGCGCCGCGGATGTCGATGTCGAGCTCACGCTCACGAGCGACATCAATATGGGCTTCGAGGGCCCGCGCGCCATCGGGCGAACGCTCATAAAGGAGGGCGAGACACGCTTCTGCGCCCTGTCCTGGGGCGACGCCAGGCCCCCTCGCAGCTACGAGGAGGCATACGAGCGACAGGTCTGGACGGCTCACCACTGGCAGCACTGGCTGGCCCGTGGCCAGATCCCCGACCACCCCTGGCGTTCCTACCTGGAGAGATCGGCACTGACCCTCAAGGGCCTCACCTACGCTCCTTCCGGCGCGGTCGTGGCGGCCGCCACGACCTCACTGCCCGAGACGCCCGGCGGAGAGCGCAACTGGGACTATCGCTTCTCGTGGATCCGAGACTCGACCTTCGCCTTGTGGGGGCTCTACACGCTGGGCTACGACTGGGAGGCCAACGACTACCTCTACTTCATCGCCGATGCAGCCGAGGGCGACCAGGAGCTGCGAGTGATGTACGCCATCGACGGAGGACCCGTCCCGGAGGAGCGCATCCTGGAGCACCTGTCAGGTTACGAGGGCGCCCGACCGGTGCGTGTGGGCAACGCGGCCTTCGACCAGCGCCAACACGACGTGTGGGGGGCGGTGCTCGACTCGGTCTATCTCCACACCCGCTCTCGCGATCACCTCGATGAGCGCATCTGGCCCATCCTGGTCCGACAGGTCGAGGCCGCGCTGGACCACTGGCGGGAGCCGGACCGAGGCATCTGGGAGGTGCGCGGCGAGCCGAAGCACTTCACCTCGTCGAAGGTCATGTGCTGGGTCGCGGTCGACCGAGGCACCCGCCTGGCGATGCTTCGCGGCGACGCTGAGCTGGCCTCACGCTGGCAGGCTGCCGCGGACGAGATCCACGCGGACATCTGCGCCAATGGCGTGGACGAGCGGGGCGTCTTCAAGCAGCACTACGACAGCGACTCCCTGGACGCGTCACTGCTCCTGGTGCCCCTGGTGCGCTTCCTGCCGCCCGACGATGAGCGCGTGCGCCGGACTGTCCAGGCCATCGCCGAGGAGCTCACCAGGGACGGCCTCGTGCTGCGCTATAGGACCGAGGAGACGGACGATGGCCTGTCCGGCGAGGAAGGCACCTTCACCATCTGCTCCTTCTGGCTCGTCTCGGCCCTGGTCGAGATCGGCGAGCTGGACCGAGCTCGTCGACTGTGCGAGAAGCTGCTGGCTCACGCCAGTCCGCTGGGCCTTTACGGCGAGCAGATCGACCCGGAGAGCGGACGGCATCTGGGCAACTTCCCGCAGGCCTTCACGCACCTGGCCCTCATCAACGCGGTGATGCACATCATCGGGGAGGATGGCGCGGCGGCCGATCTAGCGCCGCTCTCACCCAGGGCCGACCAGCCGCCCGGTGGCGGCCCTCCGGACGGGTCGGAGGAAGCCGCTCCCGGCGAGACGTGGCGAGACGGCTTGAAATGAGGGTCGTCACCATCGGCTAAGGTCCCGCTCCGGACGCCCCGGGTAGTCCCTCAGACCGAGGCGACGATGCGCGGCACCTTGGAGGTGACCAGCTTCTCCTCGAAGCGCTTGGCCGCCGCGTCCAGCTGGTCGAGGTGCTCGGCCAGCCGCGTGCGTGCCTGCTCCGCCCGGGCATCCAGACCGGTCAACTCGAAGATCTTCCAGTGGCGCAGGATGGGCATCAGGATCTCGTCGCGATGCACGCGCAGATCGTAGATGCCGGCCTTGGCCATCTGCGTGGCCTTGCGCAGGTAGCCCTTGATGCCAGCGCCAGGCATCTGGAAGTCGAGCACCTCATCCACGATGGCCACCACCGCTGCGGAGGGCTCGATCTGGATGGCCGCCGACAGGATGTCCCGATAGAACACCATGTGCAGGTTCTCGTCGGCGGCGATGCGCACCATGATCTTGTCGGCCACGGGATCGTTCGAATAGCGGCCTGTGTTGCGGTGCGCGATGCGCGTGGCCAGCTCCTGGAAAGCGACATAGGCCAGTCCGTGCAGCGTGTCCGGTGCGTCGTGGTCGTAGCCCTGCTGCAGCTGGTACATGCGGCCACGCTCAAGCATGATGGGGTCGATGTCGCGGGTGACCGTGAGGTAGTCGCGCAGCACTATCGCGTGGCGACCCTCCTCCGCCGTCCAGCGGCCGACCCAGTTGATCCAGGCACCGTCGCCCTTGCCGAACATGCCGTGGATCAGCCGGTGGTAGGAGGGCAGGTTGTCCTCGGTCAGCAGGCCGATCTCGAAAGCCACCTGCGCCACGCCCGTCAGCCGTGGCTGGTCGGGCGTCCAGGGCTCCTTGTCGAAATCTCGTCCCAGCCGGTAGGGGATGAAGTCGTGAGGGAACCATTCCTGGGCCACCTTGTCGTGGCGGTCATAAAGTCGGGCCGCCTCCGGCTCGAGCTGGAGCAGCAGCCCGGGCTCGTCGTAGCTGGCGTCGGTCTTGATGGTCATGGCGTTCGCGTCGGATCCTTCCACCCAGGCCGAGACGCGCCCACGTCGGGCGGTCGATCAGGACCTGTCATGTCCAACCTTACCTGCGTTCGCGCCCGAAGGTCCAGAACGTGTGCCTGCTTGCATCATCTTCCGGGGCCGCTGACCAGCCTGGGTGGCGGCGCTCAGCGGGGGCCACTCGACGCGTGTGGGCGGCGGCGACGCTCAGCGCGCAAGAGGGCGGTTATGCCCGCGGCACCGAGCGGCCTGCCGAAGAAGTAGCCCTGCGCCAGGTCGCAACCGCTGTCGCGCAGCGTGGCCAGCTGCTGGCGCGTCTCGACGCCTTCGCCAACGGTCTGCAGACCCAGCGTTCGAGCGGCGCTCACGAGGGTGCGCAGGTCGTCGTTCGCACCGCCTGCGCCCAGCCCCGCGATGAGGCTCGGATCGAGCTTGAGCAGGTCGAGGGGCACGTCCCTCAACCGGTCCACGGTGTCCGGCCCACCGACACAGTCATCCAGGGCGATGCGCACGCCAAGCGACTGCAGCGCACCGAGCGTGACGATGGCTGCCGGACGGTCTCGCACCATGGCTGCCTCGGTTATCTCCAGCGTCAGCGTGCCGGGCTCGAGGCAGGCATCCGCCAGGACCTGGCGCACTACCGCCACGAGGTCCTGACGGGCCAGTTCGCGGGGCGACAGGTTGACCGCTACGCTGAGTCCCCGGTAGGCCGGATCCGATGTCTGCCAGGTGCGCGCCTGTGCCACCGCCCGGCGAAGCACCCAGGTCCCGATACGCTCGATCAGGCCGCTCTCCTCAGCCATGGGCAGGAATACGGCCGGCGGGATGACGCCGCGTGACTCGTGCCGCCACCTCACCAGTGCCTCGACCGACCGGATGGTGCCCGCTTGACCCATGGCTCCCGCGATGCGCCGCTCAGGCTGGAACTCCAGGACGAGTCCGTCGGCGTCCAGCGCCTCCCTCAGCTCGGT
>JALZLQ010000187.1 GCA_030858605.1 Chloroflexota bacterium | reverse complement strand
CCGCATGAGCGTCGTTGCCACTCCAAGTCGCCGAAAGGGGGCCGCGACCGCCACAAGCCAGACGAATGGGTAGCCAAAGAAGGATGTGTCCGCGACGATGTAACCGAGGGATCGGCGGTCCGACTCAGCCACCCAGCAGTGGCCCTGTTCGATGGCTCTCCGTACATACGCCCGACGCTCAGGGTCGTTTCCCATGTCGTCGCTAGCCAGGACCAAGGGCAGATCCGGCGGCGACGCCGGCCGGATCCGAGGCTCGATCTGACGGCGATGTTCCGTCACCGTGTGGCAGTCCGGCCCTTCATCCACCCGTCCATCGTAGCGGGCGGTGGCGCCCTTGGGTCTCGCGGCGCCACGGGCCGTCGACCGGCCGCGATATGCTCTCGACGAGATGTCGCCCCTCTTTCGCCGGGCGCAGCCCGTGAAGCCCGACCGGCCGCCGCTGCACCGCGAGATCCCCCCTCCGCAATGCCCGCCCGGCTGGCACACCGGACCGCCCGACTTCATCGGCGTGGGCACGCAGAAGTCCGGGACCAGCTGGTGGTGGGCCCTGCTCGCGGCGCACCCCCGCGTGGAGGGCAGCGCGCACGCCAAGGAGCTCCACTTCCTGTCCCGGTTCCAGCGCCGGCCGATGGGCGATGACGACGTCGTCGAGTATCACCGCCACTTCCCTCGCCCACCGGGCCTCCTGGCCGGCGAGTGGACGCCGCGCTATATGGCCATCCCGTCCGTGGCGGAGGCCATCGAACGGGCCGCTCCAGAGGCGCGCCTCCTGGCCATCCTGCGCGATCCCGTGGAGCGGTATCGCTCCGGCCTGTCGCAGTGGTACGTCACGCGTCGCCGGACCGGCCGGTCGCCGGAGGACGAGCGCGGGGAGAGCGAGGCCATCGAGCGCGGTCTCTACGCCCGTCAACTCGAGCGCCTGATCGAGCGCTTCGGCAGAGACCGGGTACTCGTGCTCCAGTTCGAGCGCTGCCTGTCTGACCCCGCAGGCCAGTTCGGTCGGACGATGTCGTTCCTCGGTCTGCCCGAGTGGCTTCCAGAACCTGAGGTCATGAAGCTGCCGGTCAACACCACGACCGTGGACAAGACCGACCTCGATCCTGAGCGCCGCCGCCGGCTCGTCGGCCGATACGAGCGGGACGTCGCTCGAGTCCACGAGCTCGTGCCGGATCTGGACCTGACCCTCTGGCCGGACTTCCGCCACCTTTCAGCCTGAGGGCGAGGCCTCGGGCGCGGCGAGCGCTGGCGTGGAGGCCTCGCGACGTCGGGCGAGCCGCTCGACGACTGCGCGCGTCACGGCCCATGCAGACGCTGCCTCACGGGGCAGCCGCACCCGCACCTGGTTGGAGGCGAAGGTCACGCCGCCGGGCGCCAACCCTGAGATGCGGCCGGCCGGCCCCTCCGGCGTCAGCGCGCGCATCGTGGCGCCGCGTGACCAGTCCGTGGGGAAACGCAGCACCAGCTGCCCATCCTCCCGAGAGAGCGAGGCGATGCCCGCCGCCTCCGCGGTGAAGCGCAGTCGCGCCACGTCCAGCAGCCGCTCCACGGGTGCTGGCACGGGCCCGAAGCGGTCCAGCAGCTCGGCCCGCACCACGCCCAGCTCCGAGTCGGTCGCCACCCGGCCCAGCCGCCGGTAGAGCTCCAGCTTCTGGGGCTCCTCCGGCACGTAATCGTCGGGCAGGTAGGCGTCTACCGGCAGGTCGATGACGGTCTGCGGGCGTGCATGCACGGCGGGCCTCTCGTCGAAGGCGGCCTTCTCCTCCTCGACCGCCTCGGAGAGCATGCGCGTGTAGAGGTCGAAGCCGACCGCCGCCATGTGGCCGTGCTGCTCGCCGCCCAGGATGTTGCCCGCGCCGCGGATCTCCAGGTCCGACAGGGCGATCTGAAAGCCCGCGCCCAGCTCCGAGGCATTGAAGATGGCCTGTAGGCGCTTGCGGGCGACATCGCTCAGCCTCTCGCGCCGTCGGTACAGCAGGTAGGCGTAGGCCCGTCGGCTGGACCGACCCACACGTCCGCGCAGCTGGTACAGCTGGGCCAGCCCGAGCGCATCCGCCCGGTCGATGACGATGGTGTTGGCGTTGGGGATGTCCAGCCCCGATTCGATGATGGTGGTGCACACGAGCACGTCGTGGTCACCCCGAGCGAAGGCCATCATCACCTTCTCCAGGCCGCCCTCGGCCATCTGGCCATGCGCCACCACGATGCGCGCCCGCGGCAGGAGCCGCCGCAGTTGCTCGGCCTGCGCCTCGATGGTCTCGACGCGGTTGTGCACGTAGAAGACCTGCCCGCCGCGGTCCAGCTCGCGGTTGATGGCGTCGCGCACCAGGCCGGCGGACGCTTCAGCGACGCGCGTCTGGATGGGCAGTCGGTCCTCCGGCGGCGTCTCGATGACGCTCATGTCGCGCACGCCCACCAGCGCCAGGTTGAGCGTCCGCGGGATCGGCGTGGCCGAAAGGGTCAACACGTGCACCTCGGTCTTGAGTCGCTTGAGGCGCTCCTTGTGGGCCACCCCGAAGCGCTGCTCCTCGTCCACGATGACCAGCCCGAGATCCCGGATGCGGATGTCCCGCGACAACAGCCGGTGCGTGCCGATGACCAGGTCCACGGAGCCTGCGGCGAGACCGGCCAGCGTGTCGCGCTGGTCCTGCGGCGGCACGAAGCGGCTGAGCATGCGCACGGTGATGGGATACGCCGCGAAACGCTGGCTGAACGTCGCCAGGTGCTGGGCAGCCAGCACCGTGGTGGGCACCAGCACGGCGACTTGCGTGCCCTCCTGGATGGCCTTGAAGGCGGCGCGGATAGCGACCTCGGTCTTGCCGTAGCCCACGTCGCCCACCACCAGGCGGTCCATCGGGCGCTCGTGCTCCAGGTCGGCCTTGACCTCCAGCGCGGAACGCGACTGGTCGGGGGTCTCCTCGTAGGGGAAGGCGGCCTCCATCT
>JALZLQ010000147.1 GCA_030858605.1 Chloroflexota bacterium | reverse complement strand
CTGCGCCGGTCGTCGTCGCGCCGGCCATGGACGGTGAGATGTACGCGCACCCAGCCACGCGAGCCAACGTGGAGAGGCTCCGCAGCTTCGGCTACGAGATCGTGGAACCGGAGGTGGGGTCGCTGGCGTCCGGACAGGTCGGGCAGGGCCGCCTGGCTGAACCGGCAGCGATCGTGGCAGCAACCAGGACCGCCCTGGAGGGCCGGCCCATCCGCGAACCTGATCCGCGCCGGCGGCCCCCTCGCTCCGACCTGACGGTGGACCGAGAAGTCGCTGGCCGCGACCTCGACCTCGCCAGTTGGCACATCGTGGTGACAGCGGGCGGCACGGCCGAGCCTATCGATCCGGTCCGCTTCATCGGCAACCGCTCCAGCGGTCGGATGGGCGTTGCCGTGGCGGAGGCGGCCCTGGCCCGCGGCGCGAGGGTCACGCTGATCCACGGAGCGACGAGCGTGCCCCTCCCCGAGGCGGCCAAGCTGCTCGAGGCGCCCTCCGCTGCGGGGATGCGCGACGCGGTCCTCGCGGCGCTGCGCGACGCGGACGCTCTCGTGATGGCCGCCGCGGTGGCCGACTTCCGACCCCGCCAGGCGTCTGCGACGAAGCTCACGCGAGTCGACGGTCTCAGCCTCGACCTGGGACCAACGGAGGACATCCTGGCCGAGGTCAGTGCCCTGGCTCGTCGCAACGCCGGACCTCCCGACCCCGCCCGGTCCTGCCCGCGCACCCGTCTCGGTCGACCCATCCTGGTGGGCTTCGCGGCAGAGACCGGCTCACTGGACCGGGCGGCGGAGAAGGCCGCGCGCAAGGGCGTCGACCTGATGATCGCCAACGACGTCAGCCGGCCCGGATCCGGCTTCGGCACCTTGACCAACGAGGTGACCCTCATCACGCCCGGGCAGCCGTCAGAGCCCTGGCCAAGCATGTCCAAACGGGCGGTCGCGGATCGCCTTCTGGACCGCGTGCTGGCCGTGCATCGGGCTGCGGGTGCATCATCTGCTCCACACGACGAGTCATCCGAAGGGAGATCCGCATGAGCGCGACGGGCATGGAACGCCGTTACACCATCACCGACATCGCACGCATGCACGGGGACGGCCAGCCCCTCCCGATGCTCACGGCTTACGACTTCCCCACCGCCAAGCTGCTGGATGAGGCAGGCATCCCGCTCCTTCTCGTGGGCGACTCACTGGGCGAGGTGATGCTGGGCTACGAATCCACGGTGCGCGTATCGATGGCGGAGATGCTCCACCACACGAGGGCCGTGGTTCGCGGCACCAAGCGTGCGCTCGTCGTGGCCGACATGCCCTTCCTCTCTTACGGCGTCTCCCCCGAGGAGTCGCTGCATCACGCCGGTGAGTTCATGCGCGACGGCGGCGCTCAGGCCGTCAAGGTCGAGGGCGGGGTGCGTATCGGCCGGACGATAGAGGCACTGGTGCGCGCGGGCATCCCCGTCATGGCCCACATCGGTTGGACGCCGCAGATCAAATACGCTGCTGGCGGCAAGGTGCGGGTACAGGGCAAGACCGCCAGTGCCGCGCGCGGCCTGCTGTCCGACGCGCTCGCTGTCCAGGAGGCGGGCGCTTTCGCGGTCGTGCTGGAGCTCGTGCCAGAGCAACTGGCCTCCGCCATCACCCAGCGCCTGAGCATCCCGACCATCGGCATCGGCGCCGGGTCCGGCTGCTCCGGCCAGGTCCAGGTGCTCACCGACCTGCTGGGCTGGTCCGACTTCAAGCCGCGCCACGCCCGCCCCTACGCGAACCTGCGCGAGACCATCCTTGGGGCCGCGACGGCCTATGCCGCGGACGTGACCGCCGGCACGTTTCCCGGCGAGGCGGAAACGGTGCGGATGGACGATGCCGTCCTCGGCGAGGTCCTGGGCACCGGGGAGCTGGATCAGGCGAGCGCGGAGGCGGTCTCGATCCCGCTCGACGCCGATCTCTAGGTCGGACGCCTGCCGACGCCGCGCGGAGCGGCCGCGCGTCCTCGCATCGTCCCAGTGACCAACGTCCTGCGCACGCGTGCCGAGCTGCGCGCCGCGCTCCGTGAGTCGCCACGGCCGGTCGGGCTGGTGCCGACCATGGGCTGGCTTCACGATGGCCACCGGGCGCTGATGCGCCGCGCCCGCGACGCAGACGCCACGACGGTGGTGACCATCTTCGTCAACCCGCGCCAGTTCGACGAACCGTCCGACTACACGCGTTACCCCCGCAACGAGCAGCGTGACCTGGACATCTGCGCCGACGAGGGAATGGATCTGGTCTGGGCGCCGCCGCCCGACGAGGTCTATCCGCCTGGCTTCGATACCACGGTCTCGGTCGGTGCGCTGGCCCTGCCGCTCGAAGGCGCGGCTCGTCCCGGCCACTTCGATGGCGTGGCCACCGTGGTCGCGATCCTCTTCGCGCTGGTCGGCGCCGAGCACGCCTACTTCGGCCAGAAGGATGCCCAGCAGGTGATGGTCATCCGCAGGATGGCGCTGGACCTGGCACTGCCCACGGAGGTGATCGGCTGTCCCACGGTGCGCGAGCCGGACGGGTTGGCCCTGTCGTCGCGCAACGTGCACCTTTCACCAGTGGAGCGGGCTGCGGCGCCTGTGCTGAGGCGCGCACTGCTCGAGGCTAGAGCGTGCTGGGAAGCGGGCGAGTGCAGCGCCGAGACACTGCGGGGGGCGATGAGCAGCGTCCTCGCGCACGAACCATCGGCGAGCGCCGACTACGTCTCCTGCGCCGACCCCCGAACGCTGGCGGAGCTGGAACGGGTCGAAGATGGCGCGCTTCTCTCTCTGGCCGTCCGCTTCGGGTCCACGCGCCTCATAGACAACGAGCTCCTGTCCAGCTGAGATCAGCGCCTTCGATAGCTCGCGCCCAGCGTCCGTCGCACGCGCTGCCGAACGACATCCAGAGCCGAACTCCCGGCCCGTGCCGCGCGTCCCCGTTCCGCCGGGACTCGGCCCGCCTGCGCCCGCGACACGAGCACGTCGTTCGGTCGCTGGAACGCCTCCAGGATCCGATCCAGGTCGAGGTGCTCCGCGACGAGCGCTTTGATGAGCGCGATCTTGGCCGTGTCCGCCGCGTGGATCTTGACCAGAAGGTCGTGGACGCGCGATGCAGCAGCGTAGGTGTCCTCTTCGACCAGATGGGCGAACAGATCCCCCGACCGGATGGCCTCCAGATCCCGTGGCCGCGGCCGGTAGCCACCCGTGAACAGCATCCCGGCCAGCTCGGTCCTGCCTGCATCATCAGCGCGCCGCCCGAACCGCGAACGGTTGCGCAACCGGCCGAACAGGCCGGGGTCGGTGTGCAGAGTGCGTGCCGTGCGATTGGCCGCGACCGTTGCCTGGATGACATCTTCCCGGTCGCCGGGCACGATGAGCAGGCTGCCCGGTCCGATGCGCTCCAGCAGATGGCGCGGCTGCATGGCGCCGATGGCCACATGGTCGATGACGCGGTCCAGGTCCGCACCAGGGTGCAGCACCTCCCCGGGCATCTGCTCCACCAGCATGGACAGGGTCGGGTTGGAGAGAAGCGGCCGGTAGGGCAGCATGCCCAGCAGCTCGATGCCATGGCGCGCGAGACCCGCACGAAGGATGCCCGGCAGCGTGGGATGGGCGTCGGCGTCGACCTTGTTGATCACCGCGCCCACCACCTGCACGCCGTGTCTCGTGAAGAGCGCGTGGTTGAGGACGATCTCGTCGATGGGACGGCCGACGCCAGCTTCCGAGACGATGACCGCGGGCGCGCCCAGCATGCGTGCCACGTCGGCGTTGGAGAGGTCGATGACAGCGCCCACACCAGCGTGACCGGTGCCCTCGATGAGCAGCACATCCCGGCCGCGTGCCACCTCTGCGTGTCCGTGCCGGATGCGTGCCGGCAGATCATCTGTGACGGCGCCGCTGATGTAGCTCTTGGTGAAGCCGCGTGGGATGTGCACCGGGCTCATCACGCCGAGCGGGTCGGGCAGGTCGAAGACGGTCTTCATGAGGATGGCGTCCTCATCGGCCGGGACATCGTCGACCACGGCGTAGCGCTGGCCCACTGGCTTGATGAAACCTGTGTCCAGGCCGCGGTCGATCAGCGCGGCAAGGAGCCCCAGAGAGACGGTGGTCTTGCCGCGGTTCATGCCCGTCGCGGCCAGGTATAGCTGGCGCATGCCGGTCAGCGTAGCGCGAGGCGAGCCGCACTTCTAACCGCAGGACTGGTGCTAGGTGCGGTCGCGGGCCAGTTGTCGTCGCTCGATCTGGGCGATGGCGTCCTTGATGCGCGAGAGCGTCTCGGGGTCCACCGTCTCGGCATCGCTGTGCGGACCCAGGCGGTCGAGCACGTCCGCGATAAGACCGTAGAAAACGCCCGCGTCGGCCAGGAAGAACTGGGGCTCGTTGTTGTAGCGCACCAGTGTCAGGCGGCCCTGGAGCACGCGCCGGTCATCGACATGCGCCACCTGGGTGGAGAAGTCGTGGCCCTGGATGCCGTCCGGGTTGTTCAGGAAGTTGAGCGCGTTGTCGATGGCCAGGCCGAAGCGCGCGCGCCAGGCGACGAGTCGCTCGTGCACCTCGGGCGCGATGGGCACCTCAGCGACCTGGTCGAAGACCTCCGGCGTGACCGTGAGCAGCCCGACCAGGGTGGTCCCGGCCCGCGCGCCGAGCATCACCTGGAGTGAGCGCTCCAGCGTGAAGACCTCCGAGTCGAAGCGCGGGCTTGTGATCACGTCGGTCAGCAGATCCTCGACGTTGTCCAGCACGCCAGGCTCGCCCGTGGCGGTCGCCAGGTGGAGGATCTCCTCCTTGAACAGGAACTGCTCCTCGTGGTCCAGCATGGCCCGCCGATGGTAGCACCGGGTCTTCGGCCGGCCTCCTCTCGGGGCGACCGGACCTACGGGTAGAGGCCGCGCAGTGAGGTGGCCGAAGCGACCCGGTCCACGGCGAGAAGGTAGGCGCCCGTGCGCATGTTGACGCTCTGGGCCTCGGAGAGGGCGAGCGTCTCCGCGAAGGCCTTGACCATGATCGCCTTGAGCTTGGTGTTGACCGCTTCTTCACTCCAGTGATCGCGGTTCAGATCCTGCACCCATTCGAAGTAGGAGACGGTCACGCCGCCAGCGTTGCACAGGATGTCGGGGATGAGGAACGCGCCGCGGTCGTAGAGGATCGCGTCCGCCTCCGGCGTGGTCGGACCGTTGGCCGCTTCGGCGATGACGCGGGCCCTGATGCGCGGGGCATTGGCGGCCGTGATCTGGTTCTCCAGCGCTGCCGGGATGAGGATGTCGCACTCGACCTCGAGCAGCTCCTGGTTGGTCATGGCGTCCGCAGCCGGGAAGCCCTTGACGGTGCCGTGCTCGGACTTCCAGCCGATGACCCGCGCGATGTCCAGCCCGCCGGGCGCGTGGATGGCACCCACCGAGTCCGATACGGCGACTACCTTGGCACCCTGCTCCGAGATGAGCGTGGCGGCGATGGACCCCGCATTGCCGAAGCCCTGGATGGCCACCGTCGACTGCGTCAGGTCCATGCCCAGATGAGCGGCCGCCTCCATGATCGTGAAGACCGCGCCCCGCGCGGTCGCTTCGTTGCGTCCCTCCGAGCCACCCAGGCTGATGGGCTTGCCGGTGACCACTCCCGGCACGGTGTAGCCGACGTGCATCGAGTAGGTGTCCATGATCCAGGCCATGTTCTGTGCGTTGGTGTTCACGTCAGGCGCCGGGATGTCCTTCTCCGGGCCGATGAGTACGCTGATCTCCGTCGCGAAACGCCGGGTCAGGCCCTCGACCTCCCGCATGGACAGCTTCTTGGGGTCGACCACTACGCCGCCCTTGCCACCGCCATAGGGGATGCCCACCACGGCGCACTTCCAGGTCATCCACATGGCCAGTGCCTTGACCTCGTCCAGCGTCACGTCCTGGTGGTAGCGCAGGCCACCCTTGGCCGGGCCGCGACCCAGGTTGTGCTGCACGCGGTAGCCGGTGAAGACCTCCACGCTGCCGTCGTCCATCTGGACCGGGAAGTGGACCGTCAGCTCCCTGCGTGGCTCTCGCAGGACCTTACGAAGGCCCGGGTCGAGGTTCAGCCGGTCGGCGGCCAGGTCGAACTGCTGCTGCGCCACCTGCCACGCATTGATGGCATGTGCGGCCTGCTCCGTGGTCATCGGGGCGCCATCCTCCATGCGCGAGCGCCGGCCCGGAAACAAGGGTGGGCGAGCTGGCTCGCTGAGAGCGTCGAATCGGCCGGAGTGTACACCTCCGACGGGCCCGCGGACCGCTCGGGGCGACCGGAAGGCCGATCAGGCGATGCGCCGGAGCACCGCCGCGCCGTAGGCGCCGGGACCCGTGTGAGGCGCCACGGAAGGGCCGATCAGGCTGATGGAGATCGCCGCTCGCGGTATGTCGAGGGCGCGAGCGAGCTCATCGGTGAAGGACTCGATGTCCGGGGCCTGCGAGTGGAGGACCCAGGCGCGTTCGACTGGTTCCGCGGCCAGCAGCTCGATGACGCGCAGGCGAGCTCGGCCCCGGGTCCGAGGCTTGTCCGCGGTCTCCACGACGCCATCCGTGATGGTGATGATGGGCTTTACGGAGAGCACCGATCCGATGGCCGCCTGGGCACCACTTATCCGCCCGCCGCGCTTCAGATACTCCAACGTGTCTAGCGCGACGTAGAGCTTGGAGGCTGGCCGCCGCCGCTCGATCTCGCTGACGATGGCCTCCGCCGTCGCGCCGCTGCGTGCCATCTCAGCGGCCAGCAGGACCAGCAGGCCGAACTGCATGCTGGCCGAGCCACTGTCGATGAGGTGGATGGGCGCGTCGGGCATGCCCTCACGTGCGATCTCGGCCGACTTCATGGTGCCCGACAGCTTCGAGCCGACGGTGATGCAGACGACTGCCTCGTGGCCCCCGTCGAGGGCTGCCCGGAAAGCCGACTCGAAGTCGCCCGGGCTGCAGGCCGCGGTCTTGGGGAACGGCGCATCGGGCGTCCTGTTCCGGCTGTAGAATTCCTCCATGGGGAGTTCCACGCCGCTCAGGAAGCTCTCCTCGCCAAAGGTCACCACGAGAGGCACGACCGTGACGCCGTGTTCGGCCGCCAGCTCGGCGGTCAGGTCCGAGGCCGAGTCGGTCACGATCGCTACGCTCATCTCGCCCTCTCCTGAGTCAAGCCGGCTCGCCCGTTGGACCGCTCTCCACAGCCACGGGCCGACCGCACCTAGGGTATCGGTCACGAAGTCTCGGAATCGATCGACCAGCACGGTGGGTCGGCGGTCCAGACCCCCATGGCCATCGTCGAGCAGGTCCCACAGGCCCATGTGGCCGAGATAGG
>JALZLQ010000138.1 GCA_030858605.1 Chloroflexota bacterium | reverse complement strand
TACCCGTATGTGTCGCTCGACGCGCTCTATCACAAGGTGCGCGAGGCTGGCCGGGTGGTGAGCATGGCCACGCTCATCGCGATCGGCATCAGCGCCGCCGGCGAGCGCAGCGTGCTGGGCGTGGAGGTCGCCGCCGCCGGTGGCGACGAGGGCAGCAGCTGGCTGCCCTTCCTGCGCTCGCTCAACGCGCGTGGCCTGAGCGGCGTGCGGCTGGTCATCAGCGACGCCCATCCGGGCCTGGTGGCGGCGGTGCAGGCCACCTTCCTGGGCAGCGCCTGGCAGCGCTGTCGGGTGCACGCCACGCGCAACGCGCTGGGCCTGGTCATGAAGGGCGCGCAGGGCATGGTGGCCTCCGCCATCCGCTCCATCTTCGAGCAGCCCGACGAGGCCAGCGCGCGGGCCCAGTTACGGCGCGTGGCCGACGGTCTGCGTCCGCGCTTCGAGCGGGTCGCCGAGCTGCTGGAGGGTGCCGAGGACGATCTGCTGGCGCACTTCACCTTCCCGGCCGCGCACCGCCGCCAGATCCGCTCGACCAACCCCCAGGAGCGGCTCAACAAGGAGATTCGGCGCCGCACCGACGTGGTCGGCATCTTCCCCAACCGCCGCAGCCTGCTGCGCCTGGTCGGCATGCTGCTCGCCGAGCAGGATGACGAATGGTCGGTCGGGCGCAACTACTTCAGCTCCGAATCGATGCTGCTCATCGACGCTCCCAGACCGAGCGAGGAGGTGCCCGCCGCGCTACTTATCGCTAGCTGATCAACGTTCGTCGTGAGGATGACCGGATCGACTCTTACACCACGAGCTGGGGCTTGACCCCGGGCCGGGCCGGGCCAGTCCGACGGGCGTGCCAAGAAGCCTCAACGAATGCGCGGCGCGACCTGGTCGGATGCATCTGCGGTGGCGAGTGGCGCAGCGGCGGAGAAAAGCGGGGCGTTGGTCAGCGCGGCATCGAGCAGCGCCAGCAGCGCGGTGGCTCGCAGACCGGTGAAGATTTCCCGGGCCTCGTCGGCAACGCGGCGACGCTCATCGGCCTCCATGGCTCCGGTGGTGACGATGTCCAGGCCCGTGATGGCCAGCCAGAAGGTGGCACCAATCTCTCGCCAGATACCCTGGGCGGTGGCATACAGCGTTCGAGCATCGGTGGTGCGCCCTTCGAGCATGGCGATGCCGGCGTCCATGGTCGCCCGGTGCGCGTTGGTCCTGCGTCCGGGCGCTGCGATCTGGTGGGCGTCACGGAATCGGCGGGCCACGGTCGCGTCGCCCTTCCAGGTGGCGGCTCGCACGCCGAACACCGGCCCATCGGCCCCGGCGATTCCATGCCTGAGGATCTCGTCAGCCAGGGCGATCACCTCGTCCAGGTCACCCCGTACCAGACGCGACGCCGTCAGCCCGGTCAGGCCGGCCACGCGGTACTGCGGGTCGTCGTACGGCACGGCGTCAGCACGAAGCTTCAGTGCGTCTGCAAGGACGTCCTCGCCGCGGTAGGCGCGAATGATCGCCATGAATGCGCCGATCCAGAGACGCTCGGCCGGCTCGACGAAGAGAGCCTCCTGGTCCGCGGTGGCCTCGACGGCCCAATCCCACTCGCCGATCTCGATCCCACTGTCGACGGCATTACCCAGGATGTAGCGCAGCCCCCAGATGACGCCATCCCGCTTCGCCTGCTCGATGGCGGCGCGTGAGATCGCGAATGAAGCCGTTGGATCATCAGTGCCATGAACGTATCCGAGGTTGACGGCGGCGCGGTTGGCCATGTCGTTGCGGCCCGGCCGCATGGCAACGACCAGCGCACCGGTCAGGATGACGATCGCCTCGGTCGTGCGCCCGAGATTCGAGAGCGATACGCCGCTCGTGATGAGGAGGTCGAGCACCAGGCCCTCCTCTCCGGCAATCTGCGCCCCCGGCAGGGCAATATCCGCAAGCTCGACGGCCCGGGCGTCGTTCTGCATCCGCATCTCGGTCTTGGCGAGGACGGTGGCTACCTGGATGTATCCGGCGTCGGCCGG
>JALZLQ010000097.1 GCA_030858605.1 Chloroflexota bacterium | reverse complement strand
TTCTGGGACCGCCTGGACCGCATCGACGACGGTCGTATCTGGGAGGCGCACCAGCGGCAGAAGCTGGAACTGGCCTATTTCGCGAGAGGCCGGTTGCGTAGCCAATTCGCGCGCCACGGTGAGCCGCCGGCCGTCCTGGCGCAGCTGGCTGAGGCACTCGACCCCGATGTGCTGACCATCGGCTTCGCCCGACGCTTCGCGACCTACAAGCGCGCGGGCCTGCTCTTCGCCGATGAGGAGCGCCTGGCCAAGCTGCTGCATGATCCCAAGCGGCCGGTGCAGATCGTCTTCGCGGGCAAGGCCCATCCGGCCGACCGTCCCGGCCAGCGCGTCATACAGGACATCTTCACGCACAGCCGGCTGGCTCGATTGGCAGGGCGTGTCTACGTCCTGGAGGATTACGACATCCGCATCGCGCGGTACCTCGTCCAGGGCGCCGATGTCTGGCTGAACACTCCCCGCCGGCCGCTGGAGGCGTCTGGGACGAGCGGCATGAAGGCGGCCATGAACGGCGCCGTCAATGCATCCGTGCTCGACGGCTGGTGGGACGAGGGCTTCGTGGGCGACAACGGGTGGGCCATCGGTGGTCGGACCATGGCCGCTGACGAAGGCGCTCAGGATTGGGCCGATGCGCAGGATCTCTACCGGCTACTGGAGGAGGAGATCGTGCCGGCCTACTACGACCGCGGAGCGGACGGCGTTCCCCGACGCTGGATCGCGCAGATGCGCCGCTCGGTGGCCTCCACCATGTGGCAGTTCTCCACTACGCGCATGCTGGCCGAGTACACCGAGCGGCTTTACGTTCCGGCCGCTCGCGAGGAACTTGTGGAGACGGAACCGGAGCTGGCGGCCCTCGCCGACTGAGCCGGCCACTCTGCACTGAGGTGCCATGGGCGACCGGATCTCGCTTGCACTCGTCTTCCACAACCACCAGCCGGTGGGCAACTTCGGTTGGGTCATCGAAGAGCTGTGGGAGCGCGCCTACCAGCCGATGATCGCGGCCCTGGAGCGACACCCCACGATCCGTGCCGGGGTGCACTACACAGGTCCCCTCCTGGAGTGGATGGCCCTCAACCAGCCCGCCGCACCGGGACGCATCGCGGCCCTGGTCCGGCGGGGACAGGTCGAGATGCTCGGTGGCGGCTGGTACGAGCCCATCCTGGTCGCGCTCCCGGATGCTGACCGCTTCGCGCAACTCGACCGCATGGCGGACGAGGTCGAGCGCCTGTGCGGCGTCCGCCCGCGCGGTGCCTGGCTGGCGGAACGCGTCTGGGAACCGTCGCTGGCGTACGACCTTGCCTTGGCCGGCTACGACTACACGGTCCTGGACGACAACCACCTGCGCGGCGCGGCGGTCCGCGACGAGGACATGTGGGGCACCTACGTCGTGGATGACCGGGGACGGATGCTGACCGTCTTCGGTGCTGAGCAGGGCCTGCGCTACCTCATCCCCTGGCGCCCCGTGCCGGAGGTCATCGAGCACCTCCGCAGCCACGCCACTTCGGACGGCCGGCGCCTGGGGATCATGGGCGACGACGGTGAGAAGTTCGGCGCGTGGCCTGACACGCACGAGTATTGCTGGGGGAAAGACGGGTGGGTGGAGGCCTTCTTCAGCGCGCTGCAGAGCGAGTCGAGCTGGCTGACGACCGTCCGGCCATCGGATTGGCTGGACGAGCAGCCGCCGCTCGGTCGCATCGCCGTGCCGGCGTCCTCCTATGTGGAGATGACGGAGTGGGCCCTGCCGCCTGACGACGCCCTGGCCTTCCACGAGTTGCTGGCCGACGCCCGCCTGCGGAACGACCCTGCGGCACGCTTCCTGCGCGGCGGCACCTGGCGTGCCTTCCAGGCGCGCTATCGAGAAGTCAACGACCTGCACAAGCAGATGCTGCGCGTCTCGGCCAAGGTGGCGGCGATGCCGGAGGGCGAGCCGCGCGCGCGAGCCATGGACCATCTCCACCGGGGCCAGTCGAACGATGTCTACTGGCACGGGCTCTTCGGAGGCATCTACCTGTCCGACCTGCGCGTGGCGGCGCTCTCCGAGCTGATCGCCGCGGAGGACGTGGCGGATGGTGGCGAGGTGGTCACGGCGCGCGCAGACTTCGACCTGGACGGCCTTGACGAGATCCTCCTGGGCGGGCCTGGGCAGACGGTGCTGGTCGACCTCGCCGAGGGCGGCGCGATCGGCGCCTGGGACCTGTTGGCGAGCGGCCTACCGCTGGCGTCCGTACTGCGGCGGCGCCCAGAGGCCATCCACGCGCAGCTGCGAGCGGCCGTGGCGGCAGGTACGGCCGGTCCCGCCGCCGACCATCCCATCTCACCCCACGAGTCCGTCGTGGTGAAGGAGCCCGGACTGGAGAGGTTCCTGGTCTACGACCGTCACGAGCGGCGGAGCGCGCTGGTGCACCTGTTGGATAGTGCTTTGGCTGCGGCTCTGGGACCGGCAGAGCTGTCGGCGGAGCGATTCGAGGACCAGGCCGATCTGGGCGAGGAGCCTTACGAGGTCGATGAATTCGAAGCCCAGCGACTGGTCCTGCGCCGTGACGGGGTGGCGCGGCGGCCAGGTCGGCCGGCAGAGGACACGGGCGTGCCCGTCACGCTAGTCAAGCGATTCCTGCTGGGCGGCACGCGTGGCTCCCCGGAGCTGACCCTGGAAGTGGAGCTACGCAATCACGGCCCCGGTCGCCTGGAGACGGAGCTGGACCTGGAGTGGGCGTTGCAGATGCTCGGCGGCGGGGGCAATCCGGCGGCCTGGTACGCGTTGCCCGATGCCACGGGCATAGAGCTGCGGACGCCGCATGATGGCCGCGGGGACGCCAAGGGTGTCGGGCTAGTGCGCTTTGGGAACGACCACCTTGGCGTCCGCATGGAGGCACGGCTGGAGCCCGTCGCGCGCGTGACCTGGCATGCCATCGCAACCGTCTCCAATTCCGAGGCTGGCTTCGAGCGGGTCTACCAGGGCAGCGCCCTGCACCTGCGCTGGCCACTCGTCATCGAGGGCGGCGAAAGCGCCTCGATGACCGTGCGTTTCGTGGCCTCGCAGGACCGAGATCGACGGGCGGGACCATCCCGCGCGTGATCAGCGCGAGGGCGCCATCCAGCGGCTCCACCCGAAACCGGGCTGGAAGCCGAGACGCTCGTAAAGAGTCCTGGCGGCAGTGTTGCCGTCCTCCACGGAGAGCCACACCAGCCGGCCACCGCGCGCCAGCGCCGCCCTCATGGCGATGGCCGTGACCAGGCCACCGAGTCCCTGGCGCCGGCGATCGGGCCGCACGCCGATGCCGTACAGGCCTGCCGATCCGCCTCTCAGAGAAAGTCGAGCGACGGCCACAGGCGCGCCACTCGAGCGGATCAGGAACGCGCGCAGGCTGCCGTCGCGGACGCCCGCCGTGAGACCTTCCAGGCGCGCGGTCGAACTCCATGCTGGCAGGCCGAAGATCCCACGCTCCAGGTCCTCGTGATCGGCCGCCGTTCGCTCAGTGACGGCTTCCAGTCGAAGGCTGGGGTCAAGGTGAGGCACGGTCGCCGGTCGACGCGCCCAGAGCGTGGTTTCTCCGACGAGCTTGGTCCAGCCCGCGTCAGCCAACCTCACCGCCAGGTCCGTCGGGCGGGTCAGGCCGTCCGCCACCAGCAAGGAGGGCCATCTGCCCTCCTGCCTCGCCCGTCGCTGCACGTCTGCCAGACGGGCTGCCCACTCATCGCCCGACCAGCGCACAGCAGCCGCGTAGTCCAGGCCCTGGCCCGGCGGATCTGCGCGGATGAGCAGGACACCCGTCTCCCGGTCCATGTCGGCCCGCCCTCCGGAGTGGACCGGCAGCGCGGCCAGGTGCCGTTCCATGACGTCGAGTTCCTCCGCGGAGGGGGTCTCGAGCCGCTCTTCTCTATCGTCGCGGCTACGCGCCGTCTCCGGGCGACGCGTGGGCTGCGACGGTCGCATCTCTCCGGGTTCCTCAGGCGCGGCGCGGTCGACGGCCGGCCGGCGATCAGCCGATCTCATCGTCGAACGAATAGCCCCAACGGCTCAGTCGCTCGGCCCAGACGCGCTCGATGATAGAGCGCGATCCAGCCGTGTAGTAGTCGCGGTAATGTCGACCCTTTCGGGCCGGGGTGACGTTCAACACCGGGATGGTCACCCGTCTCTGCACTCCCACCCTGCGCAGCGCCTCGTCGAGATCGGCCCGCATCCGCTCGAACCTGATCATGAAGTCCACTCCTTCGGTGTAGTCGCTTGGAAGGCCGCGGCCCCGCCTGAGCGTCGCCCGCTTGGCCAGGCCGGGTGCGTAACGGCGACGCACGAACCGCTCGAAGTCCTCTGGCGACGGGTCAGGTAAACCGGCCTCCACGTCCCTCCGCTCCTCGCTGCCATCCGGGGCATCGAGGTCGATCCCCCTTGCGTACTCGGTGACCACCAGTCGAACGGGTTTCGTACTCCAGCGGCGACGAAGAGGTTCGCGCGCTCGTCCGCGGTGATGGTGCTCGTGGCGAGAAGCTCTGACAGCGTCTGGTGCTTCTTGCGCATGATGATCCGACCAGTGTCATCGCGGGCGTGGTCGTGCACCAGTCGGATGCAGGCGCGTTGCTTGCGCAGTGCCCGCCCGATGGCACTCGATCCCGTGTGCGGTGCCTGGAGGAAGAGGAACCCGATGTCCCGGCAGATGACCGCCATGGATCAGATGTGGCCGCCCAGGATGCGTGCCACCCACTTGATGGGGGGTGAGCCGTGACTGATGACCGACTCAAGGTGCGCCCGGTACTCGAAACCGGGCGTCTCGCCCAGGTCGCCCACGATACGCTGAGCTGGGACCGCATCCGCAGCCGCCCCTGCTGCCACTGCCGCCCGCCGCCGGGCGGCGACCTCCATGTCCCACATCTCCAGCGAACCGAGATAGTAGGTGCACAGCTGGGTGGAGGTGAGACGAGCCCGCAGCCACTTGGCGCGCGCCTCGTCCGGCTCTTGAAAGCCTCCTTCGACCATCAGCGCCATGGCCGCCGCCTCGTCCATGCCGGCCGTGTGGATCTCCACATCCATGATGGCGTTGGTGATGGCGCGCAGGTAGAACTTCCAGTGGTTGAGCATCAGCGCCGGATCGTCCGCACCGTAGCCCAGGTCCATCATCACCTGGGTGACGTAGACCGCCCAACCCTCGGCGAACATGCCGTTGGAGAAGATCGACCGAACCAGCGACGGCGAGCGGTTAGACCAGGCCAGTTGGAGGTAGTGGCCGGGCACGCCCTCGTGGATGCAGAG
>JALZLQ010000062.1 GCA_030858605.1 Chloroflexota bacterium | reverse complement strand
CCGCAGAGGTGACCAAGGGCTCCGTAGACTCTTGGCACTGCTCCGCCGTAACACTGCCCGGCGCGCCACGACCCAGGCAGAGCCTGATGTCGTCGGAGCCACCGGCCTCCGCCGAGGCCTGGACGATGCCCGCCGAGTCCGAGGTAAAGGTGAAGATCCGATCGCGACTGCCGTCGGCGGCGGGGCCGTCGACCCCCACGCCCAGGAACCTGATGGATGCCCCGGACGGTGGCGGCGCCGATGCGGTCGGCGGCGGCGGCGTCGGGCGGTCGGTGGGGATGGCCGTCGGCGATGGGCTCGGTGAGGGCGACGGAGACGGTGAAGGGCTGGGTGAGGCGACCGGCGAAGCGCTTGGGCTTGGGCTTGGACTGGGGCTGGGGCTGGGGCTGGGTGAGGGCGACGCGGATGCGCTGGGACTGGGACTGGCACTGGCACTGGGTGAAGGCGCCGGCGACGCCGTGATCGATGGCGATGGACTTGGGCTTGCGCTGGCCGACGGTGAGACCCTCACGGAGGCCGATGGGCTGACGGAGGCCTTTGGCCCGGGTTGCTGAGAAGCAAGGATGGATACGACCCCCAGCAACAGGATGGCCAGCAGGCCACCCAAGCCCAGGGCCAGTGCTCGTCGGCGCTGATCGGTCACGGGCGCACCTTACTCGTTCCCACCGAGGCGAGCGAGGGCGTCACGGTACAGCCGCGAGTCGGGCGCCATCGCGCAGGCCAACCGCAGGTGGGTACGTGCTTCCTTCCTGCGTCCGACCTGCTTGAGCGCCTGTCCCAGCCCAAAGTGGCCGTACGCGGCGGAAGGGTCGATGCCAAGGAGCGCCTCGAAGGCCTCCGCCGCCAGACGGTGTTGCCCGCTGTTGTAGTAGGCCCGACCGAGGGCTTCGACGATGGACGCCTTGCCCGGCTCAAGTCGGGCGGCCCGCTCCAGGAGGACCGCCGCCTGGGCATGATGCCGCCGCCCGAGTAGCTTGCCCGCCCGCTGGAACAGACCGTAGGCCGTCTCGCGCTCGGCCAGCTGCTCCAGAAGGATGGGATCGGGGGAGATCTCGTCGCCTTCGGCGTCCTTGTCCCCGCCCGAGTCGGGACGCTCTTCGGTCATGTCCCCATGCTGCCACGGGCCTGCGGGACGTGTCGCGCGAGTGTCGGTGATGGTCCCCCTGAGCACCACGGCCGCCAGGCGCTGGGTCGCGCGCCGTGCGCCGTGCGCCAGGCGGCTAGGAAGCGCGCCAGGCCTCCAGATCGACCAGCTTGAGCCTGGGGCTCTCGGTCGTTCCCGGGATGCGTCCTCGCTTGGCGATGGCCCGCCCGTCGATCTCCTTCAGGTCGCCGGTGAAATCGATGGGTCGCGCTCCGCTGATGTGGCTGCCCACCGCGAAAGAGTCGACCGCTGCGCCGGCATCCTTGAAATACCGGATCCTCTCCGGGTCGAGGCCGCCGCTGATGATGATCCTGACGTGGCCGAAGCCGGCTTGATCGAGCCGCGCGCGCACCTCGTGGACCAGATCGGCCGTCACCCGACCGCGTTCGGCGGGCGTGTCAAGGCGGATCCCGTAGAGCCGGTCGCCCAGCGCGTGGGCCACTCGCAGCGCCTCCTCGGCCTCGTCGCGGAAAGTGTCCACCAGCACGACACGCGGCACCTCCTCGGAGAGCACGCGATCGAAGGCCTCCGCAGCGCGGACGGTGTCACCGAAGATCAGAACCAGCGAGTGGGGCATCGTGCCGGTGGGATTGAGACCGGCCAGGCGAGCCCCGGCCGGGGTGGAGGCACCTACGCAACCACCCACGATGGCGGCGTAGTCCAGCGTGTCCGTGATGTCCGGGTGCACGTGCCGCGCCCCGAAGCTGATGACCGGCCTGGGAGCCGCCGCCTCCACACACTCGCGCGCGGCCGTGGCCCAGCCAGTGGACTGGGCCATCATCCCCAGGATGGCCGTCTCGTACAGGCCGAAGGCCCGGTAGCGCGCCCGGATGCGCAGGACGACTTCTCGCGAATCGAAGGGGTCGCCATCCGAGAGCGCCTCCACCTGGGCCTCCCCCGGCGGACAGTCACCCAGCACGTGCGCGATGAGCACCTTGGCTTCGTCGATTCCGCAAAGCACGCCCGATCGGCGCGAGAAGACTTCCATGGTGACGAGCGGATCGAGTCCTTCCGCGGCGAGGATCTCATCGGCACGCGCGAAGTAGACGTCCGCCGATTCACCCGTAAGGATCTCGCGCGACGGGCGTCGACGCTGCATCACGACTTCTGCCACGAGCTCGTTCGTGCCTCCCGGGACGGCGCATGCGCGGGACGGCGCGCAGGCGGCTGGCCGTCGGTCGCCGGAGTGTAGCGCAGCGCCTCCGCCCCTCAGTCTCCCGCCGTGTCGGCCCCCGGAGTCGCCGACCCGACGGCCAACTCCGCTAGCTCCGGACCGTAGCGATCGAGCAGGGCCGCCTGGCGCGACGCCCGGTCCGTTGGCGGTGCCTGCTTCGCGCCTGGCCAGAGCCAGCGCACCGAGTCGTTCAGCAACAGGTCGCAGATGGCCAGCAGGCGGGCCACGGTCAGACCGAGCGAGTCGATATCCAGGCGCTCGACGGGCAGTTCGGAGGTCAGGATCGGTCGCAGGTCCTCGGACAGAGCGAACTTCGCGAAGGGCAGCTCATCGTTCCAGCGCAGGAATCGCTCGTAGCTCTTGCGAAACGTGTCGGCCAGAGGTGGCGCGAAGTGGACCCAGCCCACGAGCGCCAGGTCGGGGTCCAGGATGAGCGTCAGCCGGATGTCGTGACGCCGCCGTCCGTCCAGCATCAGATCCCAGGACACGACGCCCTCGCGCTCGGCCCTCGCCAGGGGTTCGATGCCCAACTGAGCCAGCCACTGGTCGACGTCTTCCGGATGCACCTAGTCCACGGAGGGGCCAGCGGCCGGTGCTCGGACGGCGTTCCCGGCACGACCCGGGCCTCGCGCTACCTGTCCCGACGCGCCGGCGACCTGGCCCGACGCGCTGGCCACAAGGTCCGAGCCGCTCGCGACCTGGCCCGAGGCGCTGGCCGCCCGCCCCGATGAGCTTGTCGCGGGCGTCGCAGGGCGTCGCTTTCCCTGAGCAGCGGCGACTTTCTCACTACGCGCGCCGCGCTGGTGGATGGTGGCCCCCGTCTGCACCGTGCGGGCCGAGCGAAAGTCGGCCACGCGCACGTCCTCATCGATGCGCACATTGCGCCCTATGCGAACGTTGGCCGGTATCTGCGCCCGCTTGCCGATGAGCGTGATGCCGGCGTAGAGCCGCTCCGGCTCCAGCTGGTTGGGCCTCTCGTTCGCGCCCATGCCCACCACCGCGTTGGGCCCGACGGAGACCTCCTTGTCGATGATGGCGTGATCCACCACGGCGCCCGCGCGAACGACCGTATCGAACATGATCACGCTATCGCGCACCACGGCGCCGGGATCGACGCGCACGCCAGGGGACAGCACTGAGCGCTCCACCGTTCCGGCGATCTGGCAGCCGTGCGAGATGAGACTCCGATGCACGTTGGCGGTAGGTCCGATGCGCGCCGGAGCGCGTTCCTCCGAGCGCGTGTGGATGACCCATTCCCGATCGTACAGGTCGAGTGACGGGTGGTCGTCGAGCAGCTCCATGTTGGCCTGCCAGTAGCCCTCAATGGTGCCCACGTCCTGCCAGTAGCCATCGAACCGATAGCCGAAGACACGGGCGTCGCCTTCCAGCATGGCTGGGATGACGTGCCGGCCGAAGTCGATGCGGTCCTCGTGGAGCCACTTCAAGAGCGACTTCCGGGAGAAGACGTAGATGCCCAGGCTGGCCAGATCGCTCTTGGGCTGTCGGGGTTTCTCCTGCCAGTCGGTGACCTCGTCGTTGTCACCCAGCGCCAGCACGCCGAAGCGATGAGCATCGCCCAAAGGGACGCGCTTGACGGCGATCGTGACGTCGGCCCGGCGACGGCGATGGGCCTGCACGAAGGGCTGATAGTCCATCTTGTAGATGTGGTCGCCGGCCAGAACCAGGATGATGTCGGCCTTGGACTGGAGGAGCGGCTCCATGTTCTGCATCACGGCGTCGGCCGTGCCGCGATACCACTCGGTGGGGCGGTTGCGTGCGATGTAGGGCTGCATCGTGCGGATGCCGCCTGTCGTGCGGTCGAGATCCCAGGGCCTGCCCGCTCCCAGGTGGTCGTTGAGCGAGCGGGGGTTGTACTGGGTCAGGACCACCACGTTGTCGATGTCCGAGTTCACGCAGTTCGAGAGCGTGAAGTCGATGATCCGGTACTTGCCCGCAAAAGGCACGGCGGGCTTGGCCCGCACCGCCGAGAGAAGCGATAGGCGCTCACCCTCCCCGCCCGCGAGGATGACCGCCAGGACGCGCTTCACGTCCGCGATGCTACACCCCGCCGCCGGGCGTTCGTCACCGTCCGCGCGTCAACGAACGGTCAACGCTGTGTCCGGGTCGCGTCTCTGGCGCCGGATCCCGTGAAGGATCGTCCCTCACAGTTGAGACCGAGGGTTGACCGGGACGCCGTTGCGCTGCACCTCCCAGTGCAGATGTGTGCCCGTGCTGCGTCCCGTGTTGCCCATGTAGCCGATGACCTGGCCGCGGCTCACGCGACTTCCGGCCCGCACGCCGGGCGCTTGGCGGGGCTGGAGGTGTACGTAGCGGCTGGTGAGTCCGTTGGCATGCCCGATGATCACGATCCAGGCCGGATCGTCGCCCGCTTCGTAGGGGTTGTATCCGACGAAGGCGACGACTCCGGCCGCCGCCGCGCGAATGAGGGTGCCATCCGCGTTGGCGATATCGATGCCGTCATGGAAGTAGCGACAGTCGCCGCGGGGCGGGTACCAAGGGAACGTGGTGCAGCCGAACTCCTGGGTGACGTATCCGACGGTCGGCCAGGTCATGTAGCCGGTGTCACGCCGGTCCGGCGGTGCCGGCGGTGCCGGCG
>JALZLQ010000043.1 GCA_030858605.1 Chloroflexota bacterium | reverse complement strand
GGTTCTGGGCGCTCTCACCGTACGACCGGCGGTCCTGGGCGCCCCGTCGACTCACCACGTCCTTATAGCAGAACGCGATGCGCTACCGTGCCCCCTGTGCCGGATCCATCGATGTCTCCGTCGCATGCATCGCGCAGGATGATGTGGTGAGCGCGCCCCGCGTCGAACTCCTCGCCACGCCGGATTGTCCGCACGCCGCGCCGACCGAAGCGCTGCTGCGTTCCATCCTTGAGGAGTCGGATGAGCGTGCATCGGTCGAGCGCACCTGGATCAGCGACCTTGATCACGCCGCGGGGATGGGATTCTACGGTTCCCCCACGGTGCGCATCGACGGTCAAGACGTCGCGCCGCTCGAGGGCGCGCCCATCGGACTGGGCTGCCGGCTCTATCGTCGGCCCGACGGCTCGGCGACCGGCGTGCCGTCAGAGGGGGCCATCCGCGCGGCACTGGCGGCCTGGCAGGAGCAGCAGGATGCCGAGGCGGCTCGCCCGGGCCCACTTCAGACCCTCCAGGAACTGCCAGAGCGTGCCATGCGCGCAGGGTTCGTGTGGGCCTCCCAGCGCGATTCACTGGAGCGGCTCTCCCAGCGGCTGCCCTTGACGCGCAGCCTGGTCCGGCGGTTCGTCGCCGGTCAGGACCTGCCCACCACGCTCGTCGCACTGCGGCGGCTCCGCTCGGCCGGTCTGGCCACCACCGTGGACGTGCTCGGGGAATCGGTCGCCTCAGAGGCGGCTGCGACGGCAGCTGCCGACCGCTATCTCGAGGTGCTGGACGCGCTCGCCGAGCACGAGCTCGACGGCAACGTGAGCGTCAAGCTGACGCAGATGGGGCTCGATGTCGATGAGGCCTTCTGCCGGCGCAACGTGGCTCGGATCGTGGAGCGGGCCGCCGCAGCCGGTGCCTTCGTGCGCATCGACATGGAGGATCACACCCGTACCGACGCCACGCTCCGCATCGTGCGCCATCTCCACGCCATGCATGGCAACGTGGGCGCCGTCATCCAGTCCTACCTGCGACGGAGCGCTGACGACGTCGAAAGACTCATCAGCGAGGGCATGCGCGTGCGCCTCTGCAAGGGCGCCTACAACGAGCCCTCGTCCGTGGCCTTCGAGACCAAGGCGGAGACCGATGAGAGCTACATCCGGCTGATGGAGCGCCTGTTGGTCGCCGGCGAGTACCCGGGCCTGGCCACGCACGACGAGCGGATCATCAGCCATGCCCGGGACTTCGTGGCGCGCGAAGACATCGGCAACGAGCGCTTCGAGTTCCAGATGCTCTACGGAGTGCGGCGCGACCTCCAGGAGGCCCTCGCGGCGGCCGGCCACACGGTGCGGGTCTACGTCCCCTTCGGGGCGGAGTGGTACCCCTACTTCATGCGTCGCCTTGCGGAGCGGCCGGCCAACGTCCTGTTCGTGCTCAAGACGCTGATGCGTGATCGAGGCTGAGCTTCTCCAGTTGCTCCACGTGCTCCTCGAGGTGCGCCGCGACGAACCGATCGAAGATCTCCCGCACGGTCATCACGCCCCTGGTCTGATGCAGGCCGCGTGCCTCCCACTCGGGCGAGTCCAGCTCCGAGGTGAAGACGCGCACTGCCTCGATGGAGGCACTGACCCGGCTGATGACGTCCGTAGCCGGCTCGTATCGTCCGCGCTCGATGGCTTCGATGCGTGCCGTGTCGGTCTTCACGCGGCCGAAGGGCACGGGTTCTGGCGATCCGGCGGCGATGACCATCTCAGCCTGGCTCACCCAGTAGGGCACGAACTCGGCGACGTGCGACCACACCTGCCCAGCCTCCCAGCGCTCCTCGCCGTCGGGATCCGGATCGGTCAGGCCGGGCGGCGGGTCAGCGCTGGCGACGCTGCCCAGCCGCGCCTCCACGGCATCGAGTCGATCTCTGAGGATGTTGGGTTCCATGGCCATGGCCGTCCTCTCTGGTCTCAGTCCGGAAATGCTTCGGGTCCGCGCTCGACGAGCGCCTGGGCATCGCCGGCGGGGTCCTCTGAAGGCAGCCAGGAATAGGGATAGGCGGGGTCTTCCAGGGCGGCCGCCTCTGGGGTGAGGTGCAGGCCATGGAAGGTGTCGACCATGACCGCCAGCTCCTCGGTGCCCTCCTTGCCGATCGATGCTTCCACCGTACCTGGATGCGGTCCGTGCGGGATGCCCGCCGGGTGGACGGTGAACGAGCTGACCTCGACTCCGCGGCGGCTCATGAAGTTGCCCGCGACGTAGTAGATGACCTCGTCGCTGTTGATGTTGGAGTGGTTGTAGGGCGCCGGGATGGCCAGCGGGTGGTAGTCGAACTTGCGGGGCACGAAGCTGCACACCA
>JALZLQ010000038.1 GCA_030858605.1 Chloroflexota bacterium | reverse complement strand
TGGCGATCTGGACGACCATCGCGGTGTTCAGGACGCTCGACTCGATGGCCGTCAGCTGGCGCATGGTGTGGTTCCAGATGGTGAAAGCGAAGGCCGTATTGACCAGCGCCAGCCAGCCACAGATCAGCCACCCCGTGGCCGACAGTCGGGGAACGCCCTCTAATGCCACACCGGCGCCGAGCAGCACGGCCGCGCCGATGGCCATCGTCACGCCGGTCAGCGCCACCACACCGCCGAAGCTGTCCATCGCATCGCGGGCAAGCATCCGGCCCATCTGCGCGCCCACCGCCGTCGCCAGCATCCCCACCACCGCGATAGCCACGCCCAGCAGCGCTCCCGCCGGGACCGCCGCCAGCCCGAAGTAGAGCAGCACCCCCGCCACCAGCACGGCGATGCCCAGCGCCTGGATGCGTGTAGCGGCTTCTGTGGCGTGCCGCCGGCTGAGGAGCGCCACGGCCACGGGCGTGCCGGAGAGCACAAGGCTGACAGTCGCCGCTGGCAGCACGTCCAGCGCCGCGAACTGCGCGCCCTGGGCCACGGCGTAGAGGAGCAGACCCAGCACGGCCGCTCGCAGCACAAGGCCGCGCCCCGCAGCCCACGGTCGCGCGCGACGCAGGGCAGGCAAACCGAGCGGCAGGAGGATGGCCGCAGCCAGCCCGTAGCGCACCCCGGCGAAGCTGAGCGGCTCCAGCTCCTCGCTCTGAAGCCCCACCTTGATCAGGATCCAGGAGGTGGACCAGAGGAAGGTGACGAAGATCGCCAGAGCGATGGCGAGCCGGCGCGACGGCACACCTGCCCCGACCTTGGACGGGTGCCGGAAACCGACCCTCAACGCCGGCGATGGCCCGGCGCGTGCTCCGCGAGCGAATCGACAAGGCCGGCGAACTGCGACCAGCTCTCCACGTCGACCGTGCCCGGTACGGGCACGTTCCAGGGCCGCACCATGCGGCACACGGTGGCATCTGGCCGCTTCTCCACCAGCGCCTGGAGGTGATAAGGGGCGTCCTCCAGGTAGATGTCGCAGGCAACGGCCGTCTTGTCGTGCACGAAGTGGATCTCCCGCGCGGTGACGCGGTGCTCGGCCAGCCACTCCAGGGTGTCCGGGATGGCCCAGTCGAACTTGGAGGAGATGATCACCACGCGGTGGTCGCGGGCCAGGCGCTCGATGGTCTCGATGGAGTCGGGGTAGACCGGCAGGTCACGGAAGATGCTTCGGCCGTCCTGCTGGAACCACTCCCAGAACGCCTCCATGGTCGTGAAGTGCGTCAGCTCATGAAGCCCGTCCCACTGCACCACGTCCGTGTGGCGCAACTCCTTCTGGAAGGCATGGTTGTAGCGGTCGATCCAGCCGCTGTTGAAGTCCGCCAACACGCCGTCCATGTCGATGCCCAGGCGCAGGAACTCGGGTGAGTGGGTCAGCTCGTTGGCCATCGGTCCTCTTTGTGCGAAGGCGCTACAAGGCGGGGTCCGCGATGCCGGGCGTGCCGAAGAGGCGCTCGTGGGTGGCCACCGCGAATCTGTCGGTCATACCTGCCACGTAGTCGGCTACCTGGGTAACCAAGTCATCTTCGTTCGCGCGGAATGTGGCGGGCAAGTCGTCGGGATGCTGAAGGTGGTGGTCCACCAAGCGCCGGATGAGCTCGATGGCTTCACGTTGGTGCTGCTGCTGGACAGGCCCCATGTAGATGCGCTCGAACATGAAGTCACGAAGGCTGTGCATCACCGCCAGCGTATCGTCGTCCATGCGAACCTGGCCCGCTCCCAGCGAGTGCTCCACGATGGCCGTGATCATCTCGCCGATCCAGCGCCGGCCCGGATCGCCGAAGCGCGCCCGGACGGCGGCCGGGAAGTCACCTTCCGTCAGCAGCCCCGCGCGAAGGGCGTCGAGCGCGTCGTGTGTCAGGTAGGCGATGCGATCCGCGTAGCGCACACAGAAGGCCTCCTGGGTGACCGGCGGGGGTTCGATCTTCCAGGTGTGAGCACGGATCCCGTCGCGCACCTCCCAGGAAAGGTTGAGGTCCTCCAGGACCTCAAACGTGCGCACGCTCTGCGCCGCGTGATGCCAGCCGCCGTTCGGAAAGTAGGGCGAGAGCGCCTCCTCTCCGGTATGGCCGAAGGGTGAGTGGCCCACGTCGTGGCCCAGCGCGATGGCCTCGGCCAGCGGCTCGTTCAGGGAGAGGGCGGCAGCCAGGGCACGAGCGATCTGCGTGACCTGGATGGTGTGCGTCAGCCGCGTAACGTAGTGAT
>JALZLQ010000025.1 GCA_030858605.1 Chloroflexota bacterium | reverse complement strand
GACCCGGTGCAGGGCAGCATCGCGGTGGTGGCCCTCTACCTCATCGTGCAGCAGATCGAGAACAACATCCTGGTGCCCATCGTGCACTCGGATGCCATCTCCCTGCATCCCTCCGCCGTCATCCTGTCACTCATCGTGGGCGCGTCCATCGCAGGGCTGCTTGGCGCCATCTTCGCGTTGCCCCTGGCTGCTGCCGGGCGTGACCTGTACCGCTACTTCTTCCGCCGGCTGAGCGAACACGATCCCACCGTGCCGCCGCCCGATGACCCCGACCTGCTGCCCTTCCGCGACAAGCTCCCCGACGCGCAGGGAAAGCTCCCCACGGCCGTCCCTCCGATCGCACCCGATGACGCCGGGTCATCGCCGCAAGTGGACGCGGAATCACAAGCGAGCGATGAAGAGCCCCATTCGACGACGGACGACACGCGTCGAGCGCAGCGGGACGACCCGCGCCAGGCGCGAAGGTCCCGCGAGACCCGACCGGAGGATGCCGACGCATGATCAACGGCCGGACCTACTATCAGCTCTTGCAGGTGGATCCCAGCGCGGACACGGAGGTCACCGGGACTTCCTCGAGGCTGGGGCGGCCCTCAGCTCGCTGAGCAGCCAGGGGCTCCGGCCGCGCATCGGGACGGACCTACCAGCTCGGTCTGCCCTGCCGCATAGCCACGCTCTGCAGGATGCCCAGGCCGATGGCGTAGCTGGTAAGTGACGCGCCGCCATGCGTCACGAAGGGCAGCGGAATGCCGGTCACCGGCATGATCCCCAGCACCATCCCGAAGTTGACCATGAGCTGGAACAGCAGCATCGAGGCGATGCCCGCAGCGAAGGCGAGGCCGAACGCATCGCTCGAACGCCAGCCCACCACGAGGATCCGCCAGAGGAGAGCGGCGAACAGCAGGAGCAGCACGACTCCGCCCACGAAACCCAGTTCCTCCGCCAGCGTCGCTCCGACGAAGTCGGTGGCCGAGACAGGCAGGTAGTCGAGCTGCGTCTGCGAGCCGTTGGTGAGCCCCTTGCCGAAGAGCCCACCTGACCCGACGGCGATCTGGGACTGGATGATCTGATAGCCCGAGTTTTGAGGGTCGGCGCCCGGGTCCAGGAAGGAGATGAGACGGCGCTTCTGGTAATCCTCCAGGATGTAGTTCCAGGCGATGGGCACCATGGCCACCACCGCAGCCGCAGCCAGCAGAAGCCAGCGGAGACCGGCGCCGGAAAGGAAGAGCGTGCCGAAGAGGATGGCGCCGAAGACCAACGAGGTGCCCAGGTCGGGCTGGATGAGGACCAGTGCCAGGGCAGGCATCATCAGCAGGAATGCCCCGACCATGGTGCTCAGATGCTTTAGCCTCACTTGGCGACCAGCCAGGAAGTTGGCCAGCACGACCGCCATCAGGATCTTGGCCAGCTCGGAGAACTGAAACTGCAGCGGACCGATGGTCACCCACCGGGAGACGCCGCCGACGCCGCTGCCGAGGATCAGGGTGAGCGCCAACAGGCCCAGATTGACGAAGTACACCGGCCATGACAGCGTCCTGAGCCACCGATAGTCGAACGCTGCTGCGAGCGTGAACATGACGATGGCGATGGCCAGCCACATGAGGCCCCTGGTAAAGATGGAGCCCGCTTCCAGCGGCGCCCCGCTGCTGCTCGTATAGGCCATCAACAACCCGACCACGGCCAGGGCCAGGGCGTAGAAGGCAAGCTGAAGGTCGAAGTTGCCCCACGTACCGGTGTTCGGGCGCGAAGCCAGGGCACCAACGTTGGCGGGCTGCACGCGCATGGTCCTCATCTGCTCAGGATCCCGCCATTCCGGGCCGACGGCGTGTCACTGGCCATAGAAGTTGTCGCGTTCCAGGATCCACCCGTTGCGCAGATCGACGTCGAGGTCGTAGTGCATCTGCAGGAAGTACTTGACGATCTCGGTCGCGGCGTTCCCGGTCGTACGGGAATCGTAGGCGAAGGCCAGGACCGCGAGTTCCGAGTCGGTCCGGGAAATGGCCTCGATGCCATCGGGGTCATTGGCCTTCTTCCAGGGATCCTTGGGCACGAACCCGACGAACCAGGAATGGTACGGGAGGCGTCCCTTCGCGTCGCGTACGCCGAATTCGGCCGTGCCCGTCTTGCCCGCCACCACGATGGGCAGGTCGACAAGGTTGTAAGTCTGCCCAATGGTCACAACGCGCCGCGCCGCCTGACGCATGATACGCAGCGTGCTGCCGTCCACGGCCAGCTCGCGGATCAGCTCTGGCTCCACCTCCTCGACCACGTCTCCTTCCGGACCCAGGATCCGGCTGACGATCTGCGGCTTGAACAACTTCCCGCCGTTGGCCAGCGCGGCGTACGCGTTCAGGGTCTGGATCGGCGGGAACGAGTTGTAGCCCTGTCCGATGCCGGCCTGGTAGACCTCGCCCGGGTAGATGGGCTCGTTCATGAGGTTCATCTTCCACTCGTTGCTGGGCAGGATACCGGGGACCTCGCCGGGCAGATCGATGCCGGTCCGCTCTCCGTAGCCGAACTGGCTGGCCCAGTACGCCAGGCGGTCGATGCCCAGGGCACCGGCGACCTGGAAGAAGAACGTGCCGCTGGAGCGGCCGAAGCCGTCGTAGATGTCCAGGGGACCGAAGCCTTGGCGGTTCCAGTCCCAGTACCTGGTGGATCCGATGCTGAGGTAAGGCCTTGTCTGCAGGATCGTCTGATCGGTGAGGACCCCGTCCTGCAGGCCGCCCGTGCCCGTGACCAGCTTGTAGGTGGAGCCGGGAGGGGCGTGGTCGGCGATGGCGTGGTTGCGCAGCGGCGCGCCCGGGGCGGTGAGCAGCTCTTGATAATCGGCCGTGGAGATACCACCAGAGAACAGATTGTTGTCGTAGCTGGGCAACGAGACCATGGCCAGGATCTCACCGGTCTGCGGATCCATGGCCATCACCACTCCGCGCTGCAGGCCGACGCGGTCCATCGCCCAGCGCAGGGCCGTCTCGGCATCCCGCTGGATGTCGACGTCGATGGTGAGCTCCAGCGAGTTCCCCGTTTCGGCAGGTTGCAGCGTCCTCAGGAGCCTCACGGTGTCCCCGCGGACGTCGACCTCGACCTGCTCTACGCCGTACTCACCGCGCAGGGTCTCCTCGAAGGTCAGCTCGACGCCCTGCTTGCCGATGGTGTCGTCATGCAGGTAACCGAGGCCGCCGATCCGGGTGAGGTCCTCGGGCGTCACCGCCCCCGTGAAGCCGAGCACGTGGGCGACCAGGTCCCCGTAGAGATACGCGCGCCGCGGCTCCACGACGACCTCGATACCCGGTAGTTGGAGGTGCTCCTCACGGATGATCAGAGCGATCTCTTCGGGGACTCCCCTGGCCACGTGCGCCGAGTCGAAGCGGTTGGCGGAGGCGCGGTCGAGGGCCTCCGTGACGTCAGCCTCGGGCATGTCCAGAAGGGTGGCCAGCCGCTCGATCACGGCAGGCCGTTGGCTGAGCGGAAGGTCCGCGGGCCTTGCCCGGACCGCGAAGCTAGCCACGTTTTCCACCAGTTGACGGCCCGTGCGGTCGAAGATAAGCCCGCGGGGAGCGCGAACCGGTTGGAGTCGGACTCGGTTCTCTCTAGCCAATCCCGCGTAGTAGCCGCCGCTGACGATCTGAAGAGTGAAGAGGCGAAGGCCCAGGGCGGCCACCACCAGAGCGATGATGAGCGCGAAGACCACGAAACGTGGCCAGAATCGGACCTGGCGGACCGGCTCCCCCAGCGAAGTGCCTTTCATGAAGTCACCAGTCGACGCGCTCGGGCGCGCCGAAGCGGCGGTACAGGGCTCGCGTGACCACCACCGCCAGAAGCGCGAGGATGCCGTTCATCACGGCGATGATCAGGAAGAGCTGGACCGATATGGACGCCATGGCGATCCCTGCCGTGATGCTGAGGATGGCCAGCAACACCGCCTGGAAGAGCCACGTGAGGACGAGGGTCGCCAACCCGACGGTAAGGGCCCTGGGGGCGCCCGTCACGCGCGAGAGCAGTGCCGCCATGCCGGTCACGATGAGCAGGGCCAGCGCCGTAGCTCCCAGCGGACGCCCCGCGAGAGCGTCAACGAAGAGACCGCCGACCAGCGCCCACACCAGTGAATCCTCGAAACTGACCAACATGGCGACCACGATGGCCAGGGCGAATACAAGGTCGGGCTTGACACCAGCGATGCTGAGTTCGGAAAGGACACTGGTCTCCAGGAGCGCCGCCAAAAGGGCCCCGACGGCGGCGACGAGCATGCTCATCTGTCCGTGCCCCCTTCCGCGCCCGGGCGGCCCGGTCGTGCCGGCACTGTCGCCCCATCGCTCAGCACCGTTCGGAGTATAGCCCACACTCCCCACGCGAAGCCGGGGTCCGATGCCCGCGCCTGAAGCTGCCGTTTCACGTGAAACGTGCGTCCCCGGGGGGGAGAACCCTCCTGTGTGTTTCACGTGCAACTCGTGAGCAGGATCCGGCGGAAGGTCAGCGCGAAAGTGGGCGGTAAGTGCCGTATGGCAACATCGTTGCTCGGCCCTTACCGCCTCCGTTTGACGGGCGTGGATACGCCGATTCGGATAGAATCAAAGAACGTGGAAGCACACCGGGCCGGTCACTGAGTGGGCGAGATCGTCGCCTGCGCGAACCAGAAGGGCGGCGTCGGGAAGACCACGACCGTCGTCAACCTGGCGTCTTACCTGGCGGATGCCGGGCAAAGGGTCCTGGTGGTCGACCTCGACTCACAGGGAAACGCGACGAGCGGGCTGGGCATCGATCGAGATTGCCTTGAGGGATCGTCCTATGACCTGCTCATGGGGTTCCAGTCGACCTCGGCACTCAAGGTTCCGACCCAAGTGCACAACCTCCACCTTCTTCCGTCAGGAAGGGAGCTGGCAGGCGTCGAAGTGGAACTCGTTCCACTTGAAGGTCGTGAGCGAAGGCTCCAACGGGCACTGCAGTCGGAACTCGATCTGTTCGACTACATCTTTCTTGATTGCCCACCGTCACTGGGCCTCACCACGGTCAACGCGCTCACCGCGGCCCACAGCGTCCTCATCCCGATCCAATGCGAGTACTACGCACTTGAGGGACTCTCGCAACTGATGTCCACCATTGACCTGATCCGCGACAACCTGAACCCGGGATTGCGCGTAAAGGGCGTTCTGCTGACGATGTACGACGGTCGCACGACACTCTCAGCGGACGTCTCGGCACAGGTCAGGCAGCATCTGGCCGGCCAGGTCTTCGACGCCGTGGTGCCCCGTAGCGTCCGCCTCGCAGAAGCTCCTAGTTATGGCCGGCCGATCACCATCTACAGCCCCGACTCACGCGGCGCCCAGGCCTACCGACGACTGGCCGAGGAGATCCTGTCGCGCGCCGCGCAGGCCGGCGGCACTGTCGGACCTCTGCCCGTGTGGGCCACCGCATCGTGACTGCCGAGCTGCGCCGGCCGATGGGTGGACTAGGACGTGGGCTGAGTGCGCTCATCCCGGTCGTCGACGGTGATCGGCCGCGCGAGATCGCGCTGCGCGACATCGTGCGCAACCCAGCGCAACCCCGGCGAACCTTCGAGGTGGAGCCCCTGGCCAGCTTGGCCGCGAGCATCGCTGAGCACGGCGTCCTTCAGCCGATCCTCGTGACGCCGATACCCGGCGGATTTCAGCTGGTGGCCGGCGAAAGACGCTTCCGAGCGGCGCAGATGGCCGGGCTGGATCGGATACCTGCCGTCATTCGGACCGTGGACGAACGGCAGCGTCTTGCCCTCGCGCTGGTCGAGAACCTTCAGCGCGCTGACCTGAACGCGATGGACGAGGCGCGCGCCTTCCGCCGACTGGCCGATGAGTTCGGCCTCACGCACGAGGAGATCGGCGAGCGCGTGGGTCGATCCCGGCCGGCCATCGCCAACACGCTTCGCCTCCTGGAAGCCGCCGCTTCGGTACAAGAGGCGGTGGAGGATGGCCGCATCAGCGAAGGCCACGCTCGAGCGACGGCGGGTCTGGACTCGCACCATGAGCAGGATCGCCTGCTACAGGCGGTGATCGCACGTGGGCTGTCCGTCCGTCAGACGGAAACGCTGGTGCGTCGCCTCAGATCGGCCGCTCCCTCGAAGACCGCCGCGATCGACGGCCATGCTGGCCCGGTCGACCCTGACCTGGAGCGTCTCGAGGCCGGTTTGCGCGCGGCTCTGGGCACCAAGGTCACATTGTCGCCGCGCCGCCGCGGGGGACGCATCACCATCGACTACTACGACGACGATGACCTGGGTCGCCTTTATGACCGGCTGGCCGGGGGCGAGGCATGACCGAGACACTGCGCCGGCCGGCGGAGCCATCGGCCGCCGGGACGACGACACGCCGCAAGGGCGGCGCTGCGGACAATTACACCGCGGAGAGCATCCAGGTACTGGAGGGGCTGGAAGCGGTCCGGCGGCGTCCCGGCATGTACATCGGCTCGACCGATGCGCGAGGCCTGCACCACCTCGTCTGGGAGGTGGTCGACAACTCCATCGATGAGGCCATGGCCGGGCACGCAACCCGTATCGAGGTCCACATCCAGCGCGACGGGAGCATCTGGACGCGAGATGACGGCCGGGGCGTCCCGGTGGGCATGCAGAAGCAGACCGGCAAGGACGCCCTCGAAGTCGTCCATACGGTACTGCACGCCGGTGGCAAGTTCGGCGGCGGCGGCTACAAGGTCTCCGGCGGACTTCATGGTGTGGGTGTCAGCGTGGTCAACGCCCTGTCCGAATGGCTCAAGGTCGAATCCGCGCGCGACGGCAAGATCTGGGGCCAGGACTACGTGCGTGGTGCCCCCACCGCTCCCGTCCACCAGATAGGCCCCTCTCGCGGCCGTACCGGCACGACCACGCATTTCAAGCCGGACCAAGAGGTCTTCGAGACCCTCGACTTCAGCTTCGACATGATCGCCCAGCGGATGCGCGAGTCGGCCTATCTCAACAAGGGCATCTGGATCACGCTCCACGACGAGCGCGTCGAACCCGTCCACGAGAAGTCGTTCTACTTCGAGGGCGGCCTCATAAGCTTCGTGCGACACCTGAACAAGGGCAAGGACGTGCTGCACGCTCGGCCCGTCTACGTCGAGCGCAAGGATGGTCCGACGGCCATCGAGGTGGCGCTCCAGTACAACGACTCCTTCACGGAAAATGTGCTGGCCTTCGCCAACAACATCAATACCGTCGACGGCGGCACTCACGTCACCGGCTTTCGCGCCGCTCTTACCAGCTCCCTAAATGACTGGGCACGTCGCCAGGGGTTGATCAAGGACTCCAGCGGCAATCTGTCCGGCGACGACGTGCGCGAGGGCCTCACAGCGGTCATCAGCGTCAAGATGGTCGATCCCCAGTTCGAGGGCCAGACCAAGGCGAAACTGGGGAACGCCGAGGTCAAGGGGCAGGTCCAGGGAGCCCTGGCCGAGGGCATCATGCAGTACCTCGATGAGAACCCCGGCGATGGCCGGAAGATCATCGACAAATCACTGACCGCCGCCCGCGCCCGCGAAGCTGCTCGCAAGGCACGTGACCTGGTCATCCGCAAGAGCGCGCTGGAAGGCTCGGCGCTGCCCGGCAAGCTGGCCGACTGCCAGGAGCGGGACCCTGAGCGGAGCGAGCTCTACATCGTGGAGGGGGACTCGGCCGGTGGCTCCGCAAAGCAGGGCCGTGACCGACGCGCACAGGCCATCCTGCCCATGTTCGGCAAGATGCTCAACGTGGAGAAGGCGCGCCTGGACAAGGTCCTTTCCAGCGAGAAGATCCGACCGCTGATCATCGCCCTGGGCACGGGCATCGGTGAGACGTTCGACCTGACCAAGCTGCGCTACCACAAGGTCATCCTGCTGGCCGACGCGGACGTGGACGGAGCACATATCCGGACCCTTCTGATGACGTTCTTCTACCGGAACATGCCCGAGATCGTGGAGAACGGCCACCTGTACATCGCCCAGCCTCCTCTGTTCCGGGTAAGCACCGGCAAGCTGACACGGTACGCCCGGGACGAGCGCGAGCGCGACGCCATCGTCAAGGAGATGAAGGTCAAGAATCTCACCGTCCAACGCTTCAAGGGCCTGGGCGAGATGAACGCCGACCAGCTCTGGGACACCACCATGAATCCCGGCACTCGGACCCTGCTCCAGGTGAACATGGACAATGCCGTGGAAGCGGATCACCTCTTTACGACGCTCATGGGTGAGAAGGTCGCGCCGCGCAAGGACTTCATCAAGGCCGAGGCCCGCAAAGTGCAGAACCTTGACGTCTGACGTCAGCGCGCGGGCGCGGGCCTGGGTCGAGGAGCGGATGCCGGTGGCACGCGGCCTGGGCGGGGAGCTGGCGGAGTTCATCGACGACCCCGAGCGATTCGTCAAGGTCCTGCAGGATGGCTTCGAGGGCTTGTCGGACGCTGGCTACGCTGCGGAGCAGGAGCGTGTGGCCCCGGGTGCCGGCGAGGTCATAGGCGTGCGCTGGCCGCTGGTCCGCGCCGTCGGGCGACAGCTGCGCGAGCCACTGTTGGAAGGAAGCTCCGCGTCAGCCATCTCCCTGGCGCAACGGCTGGTGCGCTCCGAGATCCGCGAGATCCGCCTCTTCGCCACGGTGGCCCTTGACGCCAGCCTGGCTGACGACCCCGAACGAACTTGGCAGGTGCTGCGGCGTCTGGCTCGGGCGGCCAGCGACTGGATCAGCGTGGACGCCATGGCGGACCTGGTCGCGCGGGGCATCATCAACGAGCCCCTCCGCTGGGCGGAACTGGAGCAGCTCGTCTATTCGACCAGCCGTTGGGAGCGGCGACTCGTAGGCTCGACGCTGGCCCGCATGCCCTTCCAGGTCCCCGCCGCAACGCGGCCGACCCTCGACGGTGTACGAGGTTTGACCCTCATCGAATCGCTCATGGGGGACGCCGACGAGCAGGTCCAGAAGGCGCTCGGTTGGGCCCTTCGAGAGTGGACCCGCGTGCACCGGCAGGGCGTCGCCGCGCTCCTCGACGCCGAGGCGACCATCGCCGCCCGCGAGGATGACGGCCACCGAGCCTGGGTCGTCCGCGATGCGCTCGAGGCGCAGCCGGCGGACGTCGCCCGGGTACTGCGTCAGCGCATGGCCAGCGTGCGTCGCCGCACGGGAACGCCGGCCACCAGCCGCGCCGCAGCCATCGCCTCGGACTTCGGCTCCGCCCTGCTCGGGGACGAACGCCTGGTTCAGCAGGGTGAACGCATGGCCGGCGCCCGATCGTGAGCGACGAACCGCAGCGCATCATCCGCGTTCCCATCGAGGATGAGCTGAAGAGCGCCTATCTGGATTACGCCATGAGCGTGATCGTCTCTCGGGCACTCCCGGACGTGCGTGACGGACTGAAGCCCGTCCACCGGCGGATCCTGTACACCATGAACGAGATGAGCCTCACGGTGACCGCTTCGTATCGCAAGTGCGCGGCCATCGTGGGTGAGGTGATGGGCAAGTACCACCCGCACGGCGATCTCTCGCTCTACGAAGCGCTGGTACGCCTGGCTCAGGATTTTTCGCTGCGCTACCGACTGGTCGACGGTCAGGGCAACTTCGGGTCGGTGGACGGCGACCCGCCGGCGGCCATGCGCTACACAGAGGCGCGCATGACGGCCATCGCGGCGGAACTGCTGGCCGACATCGAGAAGGACACCGTCGATTTCGTGGAGAATTACGACGGCACGCGGATGCAGCCTGCTGTCCTGCCAGCCAAGCTGCCCAACTTGCTCATCAACGGCTCGTCGGGCATCGCTGTGGGAATGGCCACCAACATCCCGCCGCACCACCTGGGCGAGATCACGCGGGCGACAAGCGCGCTGATCGACGATCCGGAGCTGACCAACGATCAGCTGAGCGAGTATGTGCTCGGCCCCGACTTCCCGACGGCCGCCACCATCTTCCGCTTCGAGCGTCGGCGCAACGCCGTGACCGGGCAGTGGGAACAGGTCGACGCGATCCGCGATCTCTACGCTCACGGTCGCGGCCGGGTCGTCATGCGCGCGCAGTGCGCCTTCGAGGAGACTCGCGCGGGGCGGATGGCCATCATCGTCACGGAGATTCCCTACCAGGTCAACAAGTCGTCCCTCCTGGAGAAGATCGCCGACCTGGTGAAGACCAGCAAGATCGACGGTATCGCCGATCTACGCGACGAGTCCGACCGGGATGGGATGCGCATCAGCATCGAATGCAAGCGCGATGCGAACCCACACAAGGTGCTCAACAACCTGTTCAAGCACACCGCGCTCAAACTCGCCTTCAGCGCCAACGTCGTGGCGCTCGTGGACGCCCAGCCGAAGACGCTGACGCTCAAGGCGATCCTCCAGCACCACATCGATTGGCGGCGCGAGGTGATCCGCCGGCGCACGGAGTTCGACCTCCAGAAGGCGCGCGACCGGGCCCACATCCTCGAGGGTCTCAAGATCGCCCTGGACAACCTGGACGCGGTCATCCGCACCATCCGGGAGTCGCGCGACGTGGAGGCCGCGCGGGCCAACCTCATCTCGCGCTTCACGCTGTCGGAGATCCAGGCCAACGCCATCCTGGAGATGCAGCTGCGCCGCCTGGCAGCACTGGAGCGCCAGAAGATAGAGGACGAGTACCTGGCGGTCATCCAGCTCATCGCCGAGCTGGAGGACATCCTGGCCAATCCGGCCCGGGTGCTCAACATCATCAAGGATGAATTGGCCGAGCTCGACCGCAAGTACTCCGGTCCGCGCCGCACGCGCATCGCCGAGGATGCCAGCCGCGAACTCTCCGATGAGGACCTGATCGCCGACGAGGACGTGGTCGTGACGGTCTCCGGCCGCGGCTACATCAAGCGCCAGCCGCTGGCCACCTACCAGCGCCAGGCCCGCGGCGGCAAGGGCATTATCGGGGCACGCACGGTGGAAGAGGATGCCGTGGCGCATCTGCTGGTGGCCAACACCCACGACTGGACGCTCTTCTTCACCAACCGGGGACGCGTCTTCAGTTCCAAGGTTCACGCCGTACCCGACGCCAGCCGGACCGCCAAGGGCATCCCCATCATCAACATGGAGGGCGTCCAGGTCGAAGCCAACGAGCGGGTCCTGGCTATCGTCACCATCCCCGACTTCGAGAAGGGTCACAACCTGGTGATGGCCACCGTGCGCGGCGTGGTCAAGAAGACGCCCATCGAGCACTTCGAGCGTGTGCGCAGCACCGGCATCCGTGCCATCACCGTGGCCGAGGCCGACGCGCTCGCTTGGGTTGCGGTCTCGTCGGGGAGGGACGACGTGGTGCTGGCCACGGCCATGGGCCGCATCGCGCGCTTCGCCGAGACCGAGGTGCGCGCCATGGGCCGCGACGCAGCAGGGGTCATCGGCATCCGCCTTGCCAATGCCGCTGACCGGGTGGTGGGCATGAGCGTGGTGCAGACGAGTGATGACATCCTGGTCCTGACCGAGACGGGACGCGGCAAGCGCGTGGCGCTGTCCGAGTTCCGGCGCAAGCATCGCGGCAGCCAGGGCGTGCGCCTGATCCCCTTGGAGGGCGCCAAGACGGGCAACGTGGCGGCCGTCCAGTTGGTCTCCGAATCAGATGAAGAGCTGCTGCTCATCAGTGCCGCCGGCCAGGTCGTCCGCACAGACGTCAAAAGCGTCAACCGTCAGGGCAGCGCGGCGCGCGGCGTGATCGTCATGCGGCTGCATGAAGGTGACGAGGTGGCCGGCATCGCTGTCTTCCGTCAGGGCTTGGCGGAGCGCCGCTCGATGGACCACAATGGCGCGGCCGACCCCGACCTCGTGCCCCCTCCAGGGAGTGAGGTGCCGGACGGTGATCTCACCCCGTAGCGAGGGCGCGCCGTGAACGCCTTCGGGTCGGGCGACCCGATCCGCCAGACAGAACAGATCTCGATCTATACGGGCAACGCCAACCCGGCGCTGGCCCGCAAGATCGGGCGCTACCTGCGCACGCCCCTGGGGCGCTGCGAGGTCTTCGAGTTCGCCAACGAGAACATCTTCGTGCGCATCATGGACAACGTCCGGGAGCGCGATGTCTTCCTCGTCCAGCCCACCTGTTCGCCGGTGCAGAAGTCGATCATGGAGCTGCTCATCATGATCGACGCCTTCATGCGCGCCAGCGCAGGGCGGATCACCGCCGTGGTGCCCTACTACGCCTATGGCCGCTCGGACAAGAAGGACCAGCCGCGGGTGCCCATCACCGCGCGGCTCATCGCCGACATGATCAGCGTGGCGGGCGCCGACCGGGTGCTGACCATGGACCTCCACCAGGGCCAGATCCAGGGCTTCTTCAATATCCCGGTCGACGAGTTGACGGCCGTGCACCTGCTCAGCAACTACTTCATCCAGAAGCGCCTGCAGGATGCGGTGGTGGTCACCGACCTGGGCTTCGCCAAGCGCGCCCGGGCCTTCGCCGAGCTGCTGGACGCGCCGCTGGCCATCATCGAGAAGCGGCGGGTGGGCAACTCCGACCATTCCGAGCTGCTCAACGTCATCGGGGAGGTGCGCGGCCGCCGCGCGATCGTGGTGGATGACGAGATCGATACGGCGGGCACGCTCATGGAAACCGTCCGAGCCCTCCAGCGCGAGGGTGTAACAGAGATCTATGCCTGCGCCACGCACGCCGTCCTGTCCGACCCTTCCATCGAGCGCATCCGAAACAGCGCGCTCATCGAGGTCGTGGTCACCGACACCATCCCGGTCGCTCCGGCCAAGCAACTGGACAAGATCAAGGTGCTCTCCATCGCTCCGCTCATCGGTGAGGCCATCGGGCGCATCCACCGCGGCGAGTCGGTCGGTGCGCTCTTCTCCAGCGAGATCAACCTGGTTCAGGAGATGCTCCTCTGGGGCGAGGACGAGGACGAGGCCCAGCAGGTGGTCGACCAGCCGGAACGAGCCGCCGTCCGGACATAGCCATGCCAGCCAACGCGGAGGATCCCTCTTGACGCTGAAACAGTACCGGCCCGGCCCGGAAGGCCTGGAGCCCAGCCCGGTCGAGACCCGAAACTGGCGCGGCCGCCTGCGTTCGCGGCGCTGGCAACCGGCCGAATTGAGCAACCCGGACGTGCAGCACGTGAGTCCCGTGCTGGGCGTCCTCTTCTTCCTCGGGCTGGCCGCACTGACCTTCCTCGTTCTGCTCCTGGGATACGGCACAGGCTTCTGGGGCTGACCGTTCGCCGGCCGTGGCGGGTGCCCGCCCTATACTTCCCGTCCCATGCGTAGCTTCCTCTCCCGCCTTTCCGGCGGTTCCAACGACGCCAACCTGGGGCGCCTGCGCCCCATCGTCGCCCGCATCAACGAACTCGAAGAGCACTATCGGGCCCTCACAGACGACGAGATCAGTACGGAGATGGCCGAGCTCCGGGCCGAGATCCGGGAGGATGGTGCGCCCTCCGAGCCCTCCGACGAAGAGCGCAACACCCTCGACACGGAGCGCCGGCGCGAGCTCCGGCGAGCGCGCGAGAAGGTCGACCTGGCGCGACTCAGGGAGGTCCTTGACGACGCCCTGCCCGAGGTCTTTGCGGCCGCCCGCGAGATAAGCCAACGCAAGCTGGGCATGCGGCCCTTCGATGTCCAGTTGATGGGCGCCATCGTGCTGCACCAGGGACGCATCTCGGAGATGAAGACGGGCGAGGGCAAGACCCTCATCGGCCCGCTCGCGGCGGCCCTCAATGCCATGTCAGGCCGGGGCGTACATGTGGTCACGGTCAACGACTACCTGGCCAAGCGCGACCCGCAGTGGATGGGCCCCATCTACCACGGCCTGGGTCTGACGGTGGGCGTCATCCAGCACGACAGTGCCTTCGTCTTCGATCCGGAGTACCGGCCGGCCGACGAGCGCCTGCTGAATCTGCGGCCGGTCTCGCGGGCAGAGGCGTACGCGGCCGATGTGACCCACGGCACCAACAACGAGTTCGGCTTCGACTACCTGCGCGACAACATGGTCATGGAGCTCCACCAGCGCGTCCAGGGAGAGCGCTACTTCGCCATCGTGGACGAGGTCGACAACATCCTCATCGACGAGGCGCGCACGCCGCTCATCATCTCCGGCCAGGCCGAGGAATCGGAGGACCTGTACTACCAGTTCGCCCGTCTGGTGCCGCGGCTGCAGCCTCGCAAGGAAGGCGCGGAGGAAGGCGGCGACTACTTCATCGACCTCAAGGAGCACGCCGTCTCGCCCACCGAGGACGGCATCACCAAGATCGAGCGGCTGCTGGGCATCGACAACATGTTCGACGCCGATCCGCGCCTGGCGCGGCACTTCGAACAGGCCCTCAAGGCGCACGCCCTCTACAAGCGCGACGACCACTACATCGTCAAGGAAGGTGAGATCGTCATCGTCGATGAGTTCACCGGGCGCCAGATGCCAGGGCGACGCTGGTCGGAGGGACTCCACCAGGCGGTCGAGGCCAAGGAGGGGCTGCGCGTCCAGCGCGAGTCGGTGACCCTGGCCACCATCACCTTCCAGAACTACTTTCGGCTCTATCACAAGCTCTCGGGCATGACCGGAACGGCGCTCACGGAGCAGGAGGAATTCTTCAAGATCTACGGCCTCGAGGTGGTGGCCATCCCCACCCACCGGCCCATGGTCCGGGCCGACGAGCCGGACCTCGTGTTCCGCACCGAGAACGCCAAGTTCGAGGCGCTCATCGACGAGATCGAGGAGGCGTCCACCGCCGGTCGCCCGGTCCTGGTGGGCACGGTCAGCGTCGAGAAGAGCGAGATCCTCTCCGACATGCTCCGCCGGCGCGGCGTGAAGCATGAGGTCCTGAACGCCAAGTTCCATGAGAAGGAAGCGCCCATCGTGGCCCAGGCGGGACGCATGTCGGCGGTGACCATCTCGACCAACATGGCCGGCCGAGGCACCGACATCAAGCTCGGCGGTGACCCGGCCGGGATCACCTCGGCCAACCTGCACCGCAAGGGCATCAACCCAGCCGAGGCACCTCCCGAGGTCTACCAACAGGCCCTTGCCGAGGCGGAACGTGAGACCGCCGAGGACCACGAGCGCGTCGTGGCCGCCGGAGGGCTGCACATCATCGGCACGGAGCGCCACGACGCGCGGCGCATCGACAACCAGCTGCGGGGCCGTGCGGGGCGCCAGGGTGATCCCGGCTCGTCGCGCTTCTACCTCTCCCTGGAGGACGCGCTGATGAAGCGCTTCGCCTCGGATCGAGTGGCCGGGCTGATGGAGCGCATGGGCCTGGAAGGAGATGTGGCCATCGAGTCACGTCTCGTGTCGAAGACCATCGAGAACGCCCAGTCCCGAGTGGAGGGCTACAACTTCGACATCCGCAAGCGTGTCGTGGAGTACGACGACGTCATCAACAAGCAGCGCGAGACGATCTACGCCGAGCGCGACAAGGTCCTCAACAACGAGGACCTGACCGAGACCGTGCGCCGTTTCCTTGACGACGAGATCGACACGCTGGTCGACGTGCACCTGGGCGCCGTGGTCGAGGAGTGGGACGTCGATGGGCTGGCCAACGCCGTGGCGACCATGAACCTGATCGGCGATGACCTCGATGTCGATGGTCTGGCCGACCTGCTGACACGCGATGCCATCGACGAGCGGCTCAGGCAGGCCGTGGACGACACCATCGCCCAGCGCGAGGAGCAGCACGGCGCTGACACCTGGGCCCTCGTAGAGCGGATGGTGCTCCTGCGCACGATCGACTCGCTCTGGGTCGAGCACCTCACCGAGCTGGACGACTTCCGCCGCGGCGTGGGGTTGCGTGGCTACGGTGGCACCGATCCGCTCAATGAATTCAAGCGCGAGGCGTTCAAGCTCTACGAGGAGCTGCGCGGCTTCATCCGCCACGGCGTGGCCACCACCATATTCCGGGTCACCGTCCAGCGGCACACGCACCCGCCGATGCCCGTGCCGGAGGAGATGGCTGGGCAGGGCACCGGGTCGAACGGTGGCACAGCTGACGGCGTGCCCACCACCGCTGCCGGAGTGCGCGCCACATCTTCGGTCGCGGCCGGCAGTGCTGCGCCCCTGCTGAGTGGCATCACCGGTGGCGGGCGGCCGGGTACGGTGCGACTCCAGCACGGCGATGAGGAGCTGGCACCGGTCGCCTCAGCCTCGAAGCCAGCCACGCCCAAACTCGGCCGCAATGAGCCGTGCTACTGCGGAAGCGGCCTCAAATACAAGAAATGTCACGGTCGCTGACGGTTCCGAGACGACATCGCGACATTTCACCGGCCTGACCCCTTGAGTCCCGGCTATCTCAAACCTATACTCGGAGCGGAGAGGGGCGCCGAGGACACCATTCGGCGCCCGACGAAACGTCCGGGGCGAAACGTGCCCAGAGCCCGCGGGCGATACGAGGGAGTGAGGGTGTCCGTGAAGCCGAGCGCCACGGCGACCGATGTCGAGGGGGGAGATGCGTCGGTCATCGACCTGATCGCCTGCGAGCGCGACTGCCGAACCTGCAGTTACGCCGCCTGGCTCGACTGCGACGGGGATTGCGCCCCGTGCCCGCATAACAGCTACTGTCCCTGTGTCAACCCCGTCGTCGCACGGAGCAAGACCGCGTTGAAGATCATCGAGCTTCGCCCGATCCTGCTCCAGGACGCCCGCGCCAGGACCTGATGGAACCCGCCGCCATCCGCGACCTCGCCAGCAGGATCCACGCGACCTCGGGGAGGCTTTGACCTAGACGTCAAGGCCGAGCGGCTGAGCGGGCTGGACGACCAGGCGGCGCAGCCCGATCTTTGGGACGACCCTCAGGGCGCCCAGCGGTTGATGCGCGAGGCGGAAGCCCTGCGCACTGAGCTTGCTGACTGGCATGACGTCCAGCGACGGGCCGATGACCTGGTCGAGCTAGGCGAGCTGGCGGCAGACGATCCGGGCATGGCCGCTGGCGTCGAGGCCGAGCACGCCGCCCTCACCAGCGACTTCGACCGACTGCGCACCGCGCTGCTGTTCAGCGGCGAGTACGACACCCGCCCTGCGATCGTCTCCATCTCGGCGGGGGCCGGCGGGACGGAGGCCACAGACTGGGCGGAGATGCTACTGCGCATGTACCTGCGCTGGGCGGAGAGCCACCGCTTCGCTACCGAGATCCTGGACCAGCTGGAGGGTGAGGCGGGTGGCATCAAGAGTGCCACCATCGCCGTGGAGGGCCACAACGCCTACGGTTTCCTGCGTGCCGAACGGGGCGTGCACCGCCTCGTGCGCATCAGCCCCTACGATGCCCAGAAGCGGCGGCACACGACCTTCGCGCTGGTCGAGGTGCTGCCCGAGGCGGAGGACGCCCCGGAGGTGGGCGACATCCCGGACGATGACCTCAAGATCGACACCTTCCGCGCCCAGGGGGCGGGCGGCCAGCACGTCAACAAGACCGATTCAGCGGTGCGTATCACCCACCTGCCCACCGGCGTAGTGGCCCAGAGCCAGAACGAACGCTCACAGCACCAGAATCGCGAGGTGGCCATGAAGGTGCTTCGAGCGCGGTTATTGGAGCGGCTGCTGGTCGAGCGGGAGAAGGAACGCATCGAGCTGCGCGGCGTGCACGTGGAGGCGGGCTGGGGAAACCAGATCCGTTCCTACGTACTCCACCCCTACCAGATGGTCAAGGATCATCGCAATGAGCATGAGACCAGCGATACGTCCGCTGTGCTCGACGGTGACCTCGATGCTTTCATGCTCGCCGAGCTGGAACGCGTGGCCACGGAGTACGTCGAGCCCGTGGCAGGTGAGATGTGAGCGCCACTTCCCTGCGGCCCATGCGCGAGGATGATCTGCCGCCCTGCGCAGAAGTCTTCTATGACGCCCTGGACGATCTCTACGCCCGCACCGGAAGGCCGCCCCTGCCGCGCAATCCCGAACCGATGATACGGCTCTTCGGCCACCTGCTGGGAACGGATCCGACGCGTTGCCACGTGGCCGAAACCACGATGGGCGTGGTCGCCTTTGGGATCGCACAGCGGCGCGAGTCGACCTGCTTCCTGTCCTTCCTGTTCGTCCAGCCCGAGCAACAGGCGGCCGGCCTCGGCAGACAGCTCACGATGCGCTGCCTCGGAGCTGATCAGCCCGACGACGTCCGACGAGCGGTCTGCGCCGAATCCATCCAACCTGTGTCGGTCGCGCTGTACACCTCACTGGGCATGGCGCCACGGGTGCCGGTCTTCCTCCTCATCGGCAAGCCCCGCCCTGACCGACCGGTAGGCGATCCGGGCGCGCTGGAAGCGACGTCATTCGCAGAGCTGGCCGCAAGCGACCACGCGGCGCTGGCCGCTGCCATCGATGCGATCGACCGGGTGGCCCTGGGCTACGCACACGCGCAGGATCACCGCTTCTGGTCGATGAGCGGGCGTCAGGGCTGGCTGTTCCGTGATCGTGCCGGCGGGCAGCCGGTCGGCTACGGTTACGCGCATCCCTCCGGCCGGGTCGGGCCTGTGGCCACGACCGAACCGGGCTGGCTCGACGCGGCGCTCGCTCACTTGTTCGGCGCGGTTGCGCCTTCCGACGCTTGGCAACTGCACGTACCGGGCGCCAGCCCCGTTCTGCCGGCCTTGCTGCACGGCGGCTTCCGACTCGACGATGCACCCATCCTCTGGTGCGCCTCGTCGGATGGTCCGGCCTTCGATCGCTACCTTCTCGGCTCGTTCGCCATCTTGTGAGCGACCACGCTGGCACGTTCGATGACTCTGGCTGGATCGACCTGGCACTGGCTGCCTGCGACGAAACGGATGACCTGGCGATGCTCGCCTACCGTGGTGCGCGCGAAGTCTCCACCAAGTCCGACGGCACGCTGGTGACCAGCGCTGACCGCGAGATCGAGCGGCTCATCCGGGACCGCATCCATACTCGCCACCCGGACCACGGGCTCATCGGCGAGGAGTACGGCCAGGAGGCTGAGGACAGCTCCGTGCGCTGGTTCTTGGATCCCATCGACGGGACCAGCAATCTCGTGCGGGGCGTACCCATCTTCGGCACGCTCATCGCGGTGGAGCGAGGGGGCACGCTGGAGGCGGCCGTGGTCTCCGCCCCGGCGCTCCACACCCGATGGCTGGCCTGGCGCGGCGGGGGAGCCTGGAGCATGACGCCCGACGGGCAGCGTCGGCGGCTGCGCGTCTCGTCGATCGGCTCGATCGAACAGGCCCACCTGCTGTACGCGTCGCCCACCGCCCTTCGCGCCACTGGGTTGCTGCCCGGGCTGGACGCGCTGCTCGCGGCGGCCTGGCGGGAACGTGGCTTCGGTGACTTCTGGGGCCACATGCTGGTGGCCGAGGGTGCCGGCGAGATGATGCTGGAATACGGACTCGCGGCATGGGACATCGCGGCCCCGATGCTCATCGTGGAGGAGGCCGGCGGTCGCTGCACGGACCTTGCTGGGCGATCCGACCTTCATGGTGGCGGCGTGTTCCTGAGCGCGAACGCGCGCCTCCACGTCCCTCTGCTGAGGGCCCTGACCGGTCGAGGACGCGAGGAGGCCCTGTGCTAGGCTCGATGTCCATGCGGACGCGGTGTCGAAGGGGCCGATCGTGGGCCGGACGCGCGACGTGACGGCCGAGTCGGCCCTGTCCGTCGCCCTCCGTGAGCCCTCAGTGAGCCTGGATCATGAAGCTGACGGTGACTCGCGGAGTGGCGCCACCGACGTACCGCGGCGCACGCGCTCTCGTATCGCAGTCGCCTTGCGCGACGTGTCGATGATCTATCCGAACGGGCGCCGCGCCCTGAACGACGTGGACCTGGTGGTACCCGAGGGCGACTTCGTGTTCCTGGTCGGCCCCTCCGGTGCGGGCAAGAGCACACTCGTAAGGTTGCTCGTCCGCGACGAGCTGGCCACGCGGGGCGAGGTCTTCATCGCGGGCTACGAGCTGTCCAGTCTGGGCGGCCGCGACGTGCCGCGACTGCGCCGGCAGATCGGCATCGTCTTCCAGGACTTCAAGCTCCTGCCGCGTAAGACGGTCCGTGAGAACGTGGCTTTCGCCCTGGAGGTCACCGGCACGTCCCGGTCACGGATCGGGCCGGCCGTCGACCGCGTTCTGGCCCTGGTGGGCCTCTCCGCGCAGGCCTCGCAGCGCCCCTCCCAGTTGTCCGGCGGCGAGCAGCAGCGCACTGCCATAGCCCGGGCCATGATCCATGACCCCAAGGTCATCATCGCCGACGAACCGACCGGCAATCTCGATCCGCTCATCAGCTGGGAGATCATCCAGTTACTGCTGCGCATCAACGAGATGGGCACGACCGTGCTGATGGCGACCCACAACGCTGACGTCGTGACGGCCCTGCGCAAGCGCGTCGTGGCGCTCGAGGACGGCCAGATCGTGCGTGACGAGGTGGGCGGCTATCACCGAGAGTACTGACGTCCCTTGATCCACTTCCTGGCATTCTCTGTCCGCCGCGCGGCCGAGGGACTCTGGCGCAATCGTGCGATGAGCCTCGCGGCCATCGTCACGATGGTCCTTATGCTGGTCCTGCTGGCCAGCCTGGTCATCGTGCTCTCCGGCATGCAGGCAGGGCTCGATCTCGTGGAGAGCAAGGTGGAGGTGCGGGCCGAGCTGCTCGAGGGCGTGCCACGGGAGCGAGTCGATGCCCTCCGCCAGCAAGTCGCCGCCTTGCCGGAGGTCGAGTCCGTGTCCTACGTGAGCAAGGAGGAAGCGCTTGCCCAGTTCCGCTCACAGCTGGCCGAAGGGCAGGCGGACCTGACCGAGGTCGTGGGCTCCAATCCACTACCGGCGCAGCTGGTGGTGAAGCTGCGCGATCCACGTGAGTTCGGTGCCGTCAGGAGCGTCCTCGAGGCCCCACCAGGCGTGGTCAGTCGCGTCATGGAGCAGCAGACCAACGTGGACCGCCTCATCTCCATCACGGGTCTGCTGCGCACGGTGGGCATCATCATCATCGCGCTGGTCGGCCTGACCGTGCTGCTCATCGTGGTCAACTCGATACGCATGGCTCTCATGTCGCGCGCGGATGAGATCGAGATCATGCGGCTGGTAGGCGCCTCTGACGCGTTCGTGCGCTGGCCCTTCATCTTCGAGGGACTGCTGGTGGGCATCCTGGGAGCGGCGATCACACTCGGCCTGCTCAGCCTGGCCGCAGCACCGATCTCGCAGCTGGCCACGGCCATCGCCGGTCAGGTGCCGGTCGGCTTCGGTGACCGGTTGAGCTCCCAGGTCGCCGCGGTGGTCGTGGCCGCCGGGCTGGGCCTTGGGAGCCTTGGAGCCTGGCTCTCGGTCAGGGCCTATCTGCGCAGTTGATCCCGCCTGCGAGGCGAGCCGTTGGCCCGGTCGCTCGGTGAAGATTCTCTGACATTCGATCCCCATCTGGCAGTCGAGCGTAGATTCAGGTGACAGCCAGCGATGTCCCAGGACCACCGTCGCACACTTCCGGAGACCTATCCATGTCCCATCCAGCGCCATCAGCCGCGCCCCTGACCGATCAGGGGGAGGCAGCTGACCCTGAGCCGTACGCCCCACCGCCCGGGTCGCCGATAGATCACGAGCCGCCAAACGGCCGTCGGCACGACCCTGACGGGACACACACACCCATATTCGTGGCGCTATTCATCGTCGCGGCACTGTCCGGTGCCGCCCTCTTCGCGTCGGGCTTCGCGCTGGGCGCCCAGCAGGCTGTGACCCCCGGCACCAGCGCCTCCAACCAGCAGCTCTTCACGCCCTACTGGGAGGCTTTCAACAAGGTCACCAGCCAGTACGTGGGAGAGATCGATGAGCGGAGGCTCGTGGAGGGATCGATCAAGGGCCTCTTCGATGCCATCGAGGACCCCTACTCCGCGTACATGACGTCCGAGGAGTACCGCCTCAGCCTTTCGGGCCTCTCGGGGCAGTTCGAAGGCATAGGCGCAGAGATAGCCAGCCAGGACGAGGCTGGCACAGCCTGTGCGCCGATCAGCGAGACCTGCCGGCTGACCGTGGTGCGCGTCATCCGTGGATCACCAGCACTGGAGGCAGGTCTTCTCGAGGACGACATCGTGCTGGCCGTGGACGATGAGAGTGTCATAGGTTCCACGTCCGAGGAGACCGTCATGAAGGTGCGCGGCGCGAAGGGCACGCCGGTCACGCTGGGCCTGGAGCGCGACGGAGAGCTGCTCGACATGACCATCATCCGCGACGTCATCGACACCGAGGCTGTCCGCAGCGAGGTGCTGGCGGGCGGCCAGGTGGGCTACCTCAAGATCGACGGCTTCAGCTCCAGCGCAGCCGTCGACTTCGTGGATCAGCTGCGCGAGCTGGTGGACGAGCAGGGCATCGACTCCATCATCCTGGATCTGCGCGACGATCCGGGCGGTTTCGTCGACATCGCCCAGACCGTGGCCTCACAGTTCATCGCCGACGGCCCCATCTACTGGGAGGAGACGGCCGGTGGGAACCAGCAGGCATTCGAAGCCTCCCCCGACGGCATCGCCACCGACCCAGCGATCGAGCTGATCCTGCTGGTCAACGGCGGCTCTGCCAGCGCCAGCGAGATCGTGGCTGGTGCTCTTCAGGACACTGGGCGTGCCACGCTCGTGGGCGAAACGACCTTCGGGAAGGGCACCATCCAGCAATGGATCGAGCTCTCCGGGGACAACGGTGGGTTTCGCCTGTCGGTAGCCAAGTGGCTGACGCCGGACAAGACATGGGTCCATGAGACCGGCATCACGCCCGACGTCGTCGTCCCTCGGCCCGAGGACACCCCGGCAGGGGAGGATCCGCAGCTCGAGCGGGCCATCGAGTTGCTGACCCGCGCCACGGGCGGAGTAGAGCTTCTACAGCTGGCGGCCTGACGCTCGACGAGACTCACAGCGGGCGGACTTGTGGCCGTTGAACGGTGTGTTATCGTTTCGGCGTACGAAAGGAGGTGATGTGCAGTGATAGACAGTAAGCGTCGCTGCACCACCTCGGAGGGTTCGCGCTAAGCGCTGAGCCCACCGGGTGGTGAAGCAGCCACGAAGCGCCGGCCTACTGTGGGCCGGCGTTCGTGTGTCCGGAGCGATCCGCTCGGACATCCCTCACCAGCCCAAGGAGTCGCTCGATGGGCGAGCAGACCGTCGCCATCAACCGAAAAGCCCGCCACGAGTACACGATCGAGGACACCCTCGAGGCCGGCATCGCCCTGACCGGGACGGAGATCAAGAGCATCCGCCAGGGCCATGCCAATCTTCAGGAGTCGTATGCACGCATCGAGCGTGGCGAGGCCTGGCTCATCGGCTGCCACATCGCGCCCTGGGCCGGCGGCAACCGGAACAACCACGAGCCGCGCCGCACACGCAAGTTGCTGCTGCGCCGGGACCAGATCGACCGGATCCTCGGCCGTGCCTCAGCCAAGGGCCTGACCATCGTGCCGCTGCGCCTGTACATCACTGCGAGGGGCCGCGCCAAGCTCGAGCTGGGCCTCGCTCGCGGCAAGCAGCTCCATGACAAGCGCCGTGATATCGCCGCGCGCGACGCCCGCCGCGACGTCCAGCGGGAACTGGCAGACGCCACGCGCGGCCGGCGCTGACCCGCTAGCCCCGATCGACCAGGAGCTTGACCTGGCCGATGAGGCGCTCGAGCGTCTCGACGTCGTACGGCGCCGGTACCTCGGAGATGAGGGCCCGGAACCCCAACTCGACGTTAGGGTGCCATCCGGACCTCATGCTCCAGTCCGAACCAGGCTCCCCCCCAGACCGGCATTGGTCAGTTTCAGCGGTCGCTAACTCTGGTGCCATGGCCGATGGCGCGTTCCCAGGCCCGCTGACCGAGCGCGAGGCCGCCACGCTCGCGTTCATGCTGTCGCCCGATGACCCGCGCCTCGTACCGCTCCGGGAGCAGGCTGGGACGGCGTTGGTCGCGGGCCCGTGTGGGTGTGGATGTGCCTCGATCGACCTCGCCGTCGATCGGGACCGAGCGCGTCCGGCGACGGGCCTGGCGTCGCCAGCCGTCGCTTACCTCACGCCCGATCCGTCGGACGCGGGACGGATGTTCTGGCTCGATCTCTGGATCACGTCCGACGGCTGGTTGAGTGGGCTCGAGGTTTCCTACGTCGACCACGCACCCGGCGAGTTCCCGCCGCTGGACATGTTTGCAGCGCCGACGACGACGCGCGCCTAGGAGTCACCGCCAAAACTGAACCACTACCCCCAGACCCACGGGGTAGACCGAACGCGTGTTCGGATGGTAGGATGCTTGGTCTTGGGGATGCGTGGTCTCGACAGGGCCGGATTCCCGAGGAACGCGAGCCGAGGTGCCGTCGGGCCTCGTAAAAAGGCGGCAAAAGAAGTAACTGGCAACCGCCAGCCTGCTCTCAGCCTCGCTGCTTAGGCAGTAAGTTGAGCGTGGAAGCAGCCTCATCCCCGTGGGCTGTGGAAGCGTCATTCAGCGGGGATGCGCTTCGGAGTAGCGTCACGTAGTCCGAAGCAAAGCCCGAAAGGGGACGTGACTGGTCCTCAGCGAACGGTGCCGATGCCGGCTGCTGGGGATGACGACAAAACATCGGACACGCTCGTAGTGGTCCTCGGCTGAACGCTCTGGACGGGGAGTTCGACTCTCCCCCATCTCCACCATATCTCTCGTCGAAGAGTCGCTCTCAGGGGAACTCTGAGCCATCTGCGCGGCAGGCATGCAGCTCCAGTCGCTGTCCTAGGCGCGCGTCGATCACGATCATGGCGTCGAGAGCTGCTTCCAGGATGCCCCGATCCCGAGAGACATCGATCCGGCCGCGACCTTTGACGCTGCGACTGGCTTTCATCGAGTCGTGCGATTCCGTGGGTGCTGCGAGGCCACGCGCTCATTGCCGCGACGGTAGTTGCCGGTGACACGCGCCATCAGCTCCATGGCCGCCTGCGGGTCCGTCTCTCGCACAGAGTCCAGGAAGCGGCGGGCGCGATCACCGCGCAGCACTGTCGCGACCCGGCCGTGATGCGTGATGACGATCTCATCGCCGGAGCGGATCCGGTAGGCGAAGCCGTCAGGGCGCTGCGGCCCTGGGCCTGGCCCAGCGCCATCCTCGGTCAGCCGACGACCACGACGGTGCCGTCGGGCGG
>JALZLQ010000001.1 GCA_030858605.1 Chloroflexota bacterium | reverse complement strand
GACCGAGTGGTGGTACTACACAGGGCACCTCAACACGGAGGACGGTCGCAGCTTCGGCTTCGAGTACGTGATCTTCCGCGCGGAGCGGGGCGCCTTCCCCGTGGCCTGGGCCTCGCACCTGGCCATCACGGATGAGGACGGCGACCGCTTCCTGTATGACCAGCGCAGCGAGATCGGGGCGCAGGTGGATCGGGCGAGCTCGGGCATCGACTCGGAGCCGGTCCTCGATCTGGCCATACGTGGTGAGCTTCGGCCGGGCACCCCGGCGACGGAGGCAGAGGCCTGGACGATCTCCCGTGGCAACGGGCGCGACAGTCTGTCGGCCTTGGGTTCGGGCGGTGAAGCCCCCTTCGGGCTGGACCTCGATCTGGACGACGCCGGACGCCCGGTGGCACTCCACGACCTCGGCGGCTATATCGACTTTGGGCCGGCCGGCGGCTCCTACTACTACTCGCGCACCAAGATGGACGCCGCCGGCACGCTGACGCTGGACGGGCAGGAGCTGGAGGTCGAGGGCATGGCCTGGTTCGACCACCAGTGGGGCGACTTCATCGCCGTGGGCGCCGGAGGATGGGACTGGTTCGCGGTCAACCTGGACGACGGCACGGACTTCACTCTCTCCCTGGTGCGCGACGCGGAAGGCGGCTATCCGCTGGTCTACGGCACGCTGGTGCGGCCGGGTGGCGAGGTGGAGCATCTGCCGCGAGAGGAGTTCAGCGTGACCGTCACCGATCAGTGGACATCGGAGTCCACCGGCGCGACGTACCCAGCCGGGTGGCGCATCGAGATTCCGGACGAGGGGCTCGTGGTGGATCTGGCGCCCACCGTCGCGGAACAGGAACTGGACACGCGGCCCACCACCGGCGTGGTCTACTGGGAGGGTTCCCAGGTGGTCACCGCCACGCGCGCTGGGGTGCCGCTCAGCGGCCAGGCGTACGTGGAGCTCACGGGATACGGTCCAGGATCGAGCAGCCAGGCGCCGTAGCGCCGCAGTAGCCACCGGAAAGGGGTCCGATGACGAGCGACGAGCGATACGGCGCCACGGATCCGGATGAGCCGTCCGGCCTCCGGGAGGCGAGGGCATCCGAGGAGGACGGCGAACCTGACGAGGCTGGCGCGTGGGACCTGGAGGCCGAGCCGAACGGGCGCACGTTCGCGCCGGCTGAGGTCGGGCCAGCCCCAGGAGTGCGCTACGTCGAGCTCCCCATCCGTGCCGCTGCTTTCGCGCTGGACGCCGTCCTCCTCATCCTCATCGCCGACTACGTCTCCAGGGCCGTCTACACCCTCATCTTTAGCGGGATCGTGCCGGCCTCATCAGCGCAGGGCCCCGGATCCCAGCCGCTGTACCTCGCGGTCATGCTGGCGATGGTGGTGCTCGTGGCCGCGCAGGCCGTGGTGATGACGTACCTCATCCGCGTCTTCCGAGCCACGCCGGGACAGATGGCGTTCGGACTTTTCACGCTGTCGCGCCGCGACGGCCGGGCGCTGGGCACATCCGCCGCCTTCGTGAGGTGGCTCCTGCTCTTTGCGCCTCTACCCGTGCTGGCCGTCGGCCCCGTGGCCGTCACGGTCCTCAGGCAGTTCCTCGCGTTCGGCGGTCAGGCACCACCCGACGGGCTCGCGATGATCTCGACCGTTACGCAGCTCGCTCCGGTCGCCTGGTTCGTCGTGCTGATCGCCTCTGTGCTCATCGACGAGAGTGGCCGTGGGCTGCACGACCGGCTGAGCAGCAGCGTCGTGGTGCGCCGGGACGGGGCGGTTAGCTGAACCTGAAACACGGGGGTCGGAGTGGACTGCCGGTTCTGCTGCTCGCCCGGGTGAGCGAAGTGACCGACGCGGGGCTCGGAGCGGTCAGCCGTTCGTGACGAGATACAGGGCCAGCGCGGCGGCCCCGGCCACGATGGCGCCGGTCAGGAACAGGTGCGCCAGGATCGACGTGCGGTAGGTCGCCGTATCGATCTCCCGCTCGGTCCGCAGGTAGCGCTGGAGCCCTACCACCGATAGCGCCGCGCCAAGCACGATGAGGCCCATGCCCAGGAGCGCGGATACGCCGCCATCGGCCGAGTCGAACGCGAACCGGTCCACCAGGAACCCGAGACCGACCACGGTCAGGGCGGTGCGCTGCCAGGCCAGCAACGTGCGCTCGTTGGCGAGGTGGTCGCGGATGGCGGCCTCGGGGAGCGTTCTTCGGTCGCGTGGCGCAACGGAGCGGGCTACCTCACCGCTCCCACCGCCTGGGGCATCGGGCGGTGGCAGGAGCCGGTCATCCGGGGCGCGATCGGACGGCTCGCTCACCCCGCGATGAGCTCGCCGCCGTCGATGCCGATCACGTTGCCGGTCATCCAGTGCGTGCCTTCGCGCGACAGTGCCGTGATGGCCTGCGCCACGTCCTCCACGGTCGTCATGCGCCCGGATGGG
>JALZLQ010000283.1 GCA_030858605.1 Chloroflexota bacterium | reverse complement strand
CGTAGTCGCCGGCCGATTCGGGGGCGTAGGCGCCCAGGAACAGCGAGCCGGCGTGGCGAACGGCCTCCTGCGCATCATCCAGATCCTCGACCACCACAGAGAGGTGCTCGGGTGCGTACTCGTTGACGAACACGAACGCTTCGTCCAGGGTCGTGGTTTCGACGATCAGGCCGGCGCTGGAGAGTGAGGCCCGAAGCTCCGCCTGACGAGGGAGTGTCGGTAGCTGCCGCGTGATCGCCTCGACCACCCCATCGGCCAGCGTCGACGACGGCGTAACGAGGATGGCAGGCGAGTCTGGCCCGTGTTCGGCCTGGCTTAGAAGGTCGGCGGCGACATGGGCTGGATCGGCCGTATCGTCGGCCACGACCATGACCTCCGATGGTCCGGCGGGCATGTCTATGGCCACCCGTCCGAAGACCTCCAGCTTGGCGGCAGTCACCCAGGCATTGCCGGGTCCTACGATCTTGTCCACCGGGCGGATGGTCTCCGTGCCGTAGGCCAGGGCAGCGATGGCCTGCGCTCCGCCGGTGACGACGAACTCGTCGACCTCCATCAGCCCGGCGGCTCCGAGCAGGGCAGGGGAGAGCGTGCCGTCACGGCCCGCTGGGCTGGCCACGACGAACTCGCCGACGCCAGCGAGGCGAGCGGGAATCGCGCTCATCAGCACGGACGAGGGGTAGGCGGCAGTGCCACCCGGCACGTAGGCTGCCACACGATCCAGCGCGCGCCAGACACGTCCGACCCTGATGCCTCGGCCGATCTCGACCCACTGCTTGGGCGGCGGCACCTGAGCCGCGTGGAAACGCTCGATGTTGCGGGCCATGTGCGACAGAGCGTCGCGCAACGCTTTGGGCAGGGAATCGCGCGCCGCGCGGAGGGTGTCGCGATCGAGTCTCAGTGGCGCAGGGCCGCTGGCATCGGCTAGTAGGCCGCCGCCGAAGCGCCGGTTCGCGCCGCGGAGTGCCTCATCCCCGCCAGCGGCCACGTCCTGAACGATGGCGCGCACCATCTCTCGCAGTTCTCGCCCGCTCGTGGTGCTGCGGTCCACGATGGCCTCGCGTGCGGTCGCGTCCAGGTCCGCCAGACGCACTCGACGCATGACCGACGTGGCGCTGGCGGCCTGGTCCGTGGCACTCATGGGACCAGTTTCTCGACTGGCAGCACCAGGATCCCGGACGCGCCGGCTGCCCGCAGTCGCGGGAGCAGTCCCCAGACCTCGTCCGTGGCGACGACGGCATGCACCGCGACCATGCCCTCATGAGCCAGCGGGATGACGCTGGGCGATTCGAGGCCCGGCAGGAGAGCCTCTATCAGTCCGAGTGCGTCACGGGGTGCGTTCATCATCAGGTACTTGCGTCGTCGTCCGGCCACGACCGAACGTAGCATCGTCACGAGGTCGTCGATGGCCTCAGTGTGAGCTCCGGGGGGTCGTGGGCCGGACACCAGGATGGCCTCGCTGGCGAGCAGCGCCCCGACCGAGCGCAACCCGTTCATGACCAGCGTGGAGCCGGTGGAGACCAGGTCCACGACACCGTCAGCCAGGCCCATGCGCGGCGCCACCTCCACCGCTCCACTGATGGACACGATCTCGACGGGGATGCCGCGCTCGTCGAAGGACCGCCGAGCGGTGCGTGGGTGGCTCGTGGCGAGGCGCATGCCGGCCAGGTCGCCGAACTCCCTCGCTGCCGAGTCGGTGGGCACGGCCGCCTCCAGCCGGCAGCGGCCATACCCCAGCTCGAGGAGGACGGGCAGCTCAGCACCGGCCTCGGCGAGCAGGTTGGTGCCGGTGATGCCCAGATCGGCTACGCCGTCGCCCACGAACTCGATGACGTCCTCAGTGCGCACGAAAAGGATGTCCAGCGGGAAGTCGTCGGCATGCGCGACGAGGGCACGCGAGGTCGACTCGAACGAAAGGCCCGAGTCGCGCAGGAGCGCGGTGGTCGGCTCCAGCATGCGACCCTTGTTGGGGGCGGCCAGACGGATCCGCGAGGGATCGAGCGGCATGGTCATGGCGAGACTCGTCGGTCGGTTGCGGCGCCCTGAGCGGAGACACCCTTGCCGCGCTCGAGTGCCTCGCGATAGCCGCCGGCGCCGTGCCGAAGCCATTGGGCGATGCGGGTGATGGTGGCGGTGCTGGCTCCCGTCTCGCGGGAGATCTCACCATAGTGGCGACCCTTGTCGAGCAACTGGACCACTGTCCAGCGCTGGGCCATGTCGTGCAACTCTTTCAGTGTGCAGAGGTCGCGCATGAAGACTGCCGCGGACTCACGATCGGGCAGGGCCACGATGGCGTCGAGCAGGTCGTCGGTGGTCGGGGAGCGCCATTCGCCAGTCATCTCCCCGGACCCATGGCACCATGTGCACGTAGTAGCATGCTAATACGGTAGAGTGCTGACATGGTACGTGTCAAGCGAGACGCTCGGACATGGAGCTGATCCCAGCCATCGACCTCCGCGAGGGCAGGGTGGTCCGGCTCCAGCAAGGCGACTTCGAACGCGAGTCGGTCCATAGCGTCGACCCCATCGCCGTTGCCCAGCGCTGGGCCTCCGAGGGTGCCTCCCGCCTGCATCTGGTCGACCTCGACGGCGCGCTGGCGGGGCTTCCTGTCCAGGCTGCGCTGGTGGGGAGCATCATCGCCTCGGTCGACATCCCGTGCCAGGTGGGTGGCGGGATCCGCGGCGCGGCCGATGCCAGACGACTCCTCGACCAGGGTGCGGATCGCGTGATCCTGGGCACCGCCCTGCTGCGAGACCGCTACCTGGGCGGCGTGCTCGTCGAAGAGCACGGTCCAAAGCGCATCGTGGCCGCGATCGACATGCGCGACGGAGCCGCAGTCGGCTCGGCATGGACGGCCGATGCGGCGGGGGAGGACGCCTCGAACGTCATCGAGCGGCTTCGCGAGGACGGCTTCCTCTGGTTCGCTGTCACATCCACCGAACGAGACGGGATGCTGAGCGGCCCCGACCTGCCCGCGCTGAAGGCCCTTCGCGGCGAGTTCCCCGAGGCCTGCTTCATCGCTTCCGGCGGCATCGCCAGCATCGAGGATCTGCGCGCGCTGGCTCAGGCGGGAATGGCCGCCGCGATCCTGGGCCGGTCTCTGTACGAGGGACGGATCGATCTGACGGAGGCATTGGCGGCGGCGGCGCCGATAGACGACCCTGATCCTCGCCAGATATGACGGGGGGTGATGGTAAGCAGGATCTCGCCGGTTCTAGCCAAGATCGTGTGCTCCGAACAGGAGGATTCACGCACAGGAAGGGCGCATCGAGCGAAGTCCCGGGGTGTCCTTCTTGCGGGACTCGATCCTGGAGCCACTACCATCACCGGGGGTGATAGGCGGCGGAGATCGGGGC
>JALZLQ010000273.1 GCA_030858605.1 Chloroflexota bacterium | reverse complement strand
CCCTCTCCCTCTGCCCCCTTGTCCCCTACTCCCTGCAGCCCAGGTCGCGCTTCACGACCTCGGCGAATCTCTCAGTCCCCGGCGGAATCCTCCCCTGCCGCGGCTTCTCCATCCGTGGCGTCCAGCGCGGAGAGCTCCATCTGCACGTACTCCGGCGTGGGCATCAACCGGAATGACTGCTGGCCGGGCGCATCCATCCCGTCCTCGGTGCGCATCACGGGCGCGAACTCGAGGACGACCCTTTCGTCGCCCTGCACCAACGTGTAATTGATGAGCTGGTCGGGGCGCGTGTCGAACTCGAGATGCTCGAATGAATCGACGTTGATGCAGATCGACAGTGGCGTGAAGAAGGACGACACCTCGGGCTCGTTCACGACCACCCGCTCCACCCACCCGGTGCCATGGGCCACTACCGAGCCGGCGCGCAAGTATCTGTAGCTCACGGTCTGCTTCAGCAGGGGTCGCAGGAGGTGGTGGATGTCGGTCGCGCTCGAGACCAGGCCGCTGTTGACGAAGAACTTGGCAGCCGGCTCGGTGGTCACGGTCGCTCCTGCTCGACGGTTCGGGGCTGGGGCTCCCGAATGTCGGAATGGTACCGGACGGGAGGTGAGCCAGTGGCCCATTCGCGCGACCAGTGGCCCATTCGCGCGACCGATGACCGCGTTGCGGCCAAGTCTCCCTCCGCACGCCACGTATCATCGGGCGCATGCTCGTGGCCATCGACGCCGGCAACAGCGAGGTCAAGCTCGCGATCATCCGCCATGGTCGGGTGCTGGCCGTTCGACGCGCGGCGACGCGATCACGCCAGGCCGCCTATGACGCCGATGGCCTTCTCGCCGACGCGTTGGGTGTGGACCCGGCCACGGTCGGGGGCGGTTCCACCGGCGGAGCCATCGAAGCCATCGCGCTGGTCAGCGTGGTGCCGCGCTGGACCGAGGCCGTGACGGACCTGGCCCGCAGACTGAACCGGCCGCTATTGGTTGCGGGGCCGGCCACCATCCCCATCCAGGTAGCGGTGCCCGATCCGCGTGGCGTCGGCGCCGACCGGCTGCTGGATGCCTTCGCGGCTCTGCGGCTGCACGGGGCACCGGTCATCGTGGTCGACCTGGGCACGGCGACGACTGTCGACGCGGTGGACGCCAGTGGAGCCTTCGTGGGCGGGGCCATCGCGGCGGGGCTGGAGCTGGGTCTGGCGGCCTTGGCCAGCGGCACCGCACGACTGCCCCGGGTCCCTGCCGAGATTCCCCAGCAGGCGATCGGCAGGGATACCGCCGGGGCGCTACAGAGCGGCGCCGTGCTGGGCCATATCGGCATGGTGCGCGAGCTGACCGAACGCATCGCCGTGGAGCTTGTGAGCGGGGAAACCACTCGGCCCCGGATCGTGGTCACCGGCGGGCTCTCCGCGGCGCCCTGGGCCAGTCAGTTGGTCGGAGTGGACGTGATCGATCCGGAGCTGACGCTCAAGGGACTCGCGCTGCTCCACGCTGAGGTCGGCGCGGCCGTGCTCCGATGACCGCGCCAGAGCCGCTCGAGCCGGGCGCGTCGCCTGACCCGGGCGCGGGGCCGGCGGAGCCGGGCCCAGGTCCACTTGATGGCCGCCTCGTCCTGCTCGGGGTGACCGGGTCGATCGCCGCCTACAAGGCCGCGGAACTCGTCCGGCTCTTGGGCGCGGCCGGCGCGGACGTGCAGGTGCTGATGACCCACACCGCCGCGCAGTTCATCGGTCCGCTCACGATGGAGACGCTGAGCCGCCGGCCGGTGATGCTGGACCCCCTGGAGCTGCTGCCCGACCGGCGCATCGCGCACATCGTGGCCGCCGACACGGCCGATGTCATCCTGGTCGCCCCCGCCACGGCACGCTGGCTGGGAGCGATGGCCAACGGCCTGGCGGACGATGTCGTCACCGCCACGTGCCTCGCCTCCTCTGCGCCGGTCGTCGTCGCGCCGGCCATGGACGGTGAGATGTACGCGCACCCAGCCACGCGAGCCAACGTGGAGAGGCTCCGCAGCTTCGGCTACGAGATCGTGGAACCGGAGGTGGGGTCGCTGGC
>JALZLQ010000074.1 GCA_030858605.1 Chloroflexota bacterium | reverse complement strand
TCACCACGGGCATCGTCCTGCTGGGCGTGGTGGCCGCGCTTCTGGTGATCCTCTTCGGGGCCGACACTCACGCGCTCATCCCGCTCTACGCGGTGGGCGTCTTCATCGACTTCACCATCAGCCAGTCGGGCATGGTCCGCCATTGGTTGAGCACGCGCGACCGAGGCTGGCAGTACCGGCTGGCGATCAATGCCTCGGGCGCCATCCTGACGGGCGTGGTCGCCGTCGTGGTGACCACGGTCAAGGCACCCACTTCGCTGGTCATCATCCTGCTCATCCCCATCATCGCCGGCGTGATGCTCTTCATCCGGCGCGAGTACGACGCGGTCAGCCGTGAACTCTCCCTCCGCAGCGACCAGATCATCGGACCCCTTCAACGGCGGGAACGCGTGGTGATCCCGGTGCCCGGCCTCTCGCGTGCCGTGGTCCAGGCCGTCAACTTCGGGCGCTCCCTGGCCGACGATGTGCGTGCTGTACACGTGAGCGCTGATCCGGAAGAGGCGGCTGCGCTGAGGGCCGACTGGGAGCGGCAGGTGCCGGGCGTGCCGCTGGTCATCGTGGAATCGCCCTATCGCTCGCTGGTGCTGCCCTTCCTCGCCTACCTCGACGTGATGATGCCCGCCGAGCCCGACCTGATCACCCTCATCGTGCTGCCCGAATACGTGCCTCGCCACTGGTGGGACAAGATCCTCTACAACCAGACCACGAATCGGCTGCGGAGGGCACTCATCGGCCGCCCGGACACAGTGGTGGCGACGGTGCCGTACCGCCGCGAAGGCTGAGGCCGGCCAGGCCAGCAGCGATCCCCTGGACCGCGGTCGTGGAGGCCTCGGTGATACGCTTCCGCCGATGCCCCAAGCCTCCCTTCCGCCGCTCTACTCGCGCGCAGTGCTGGGCCTCAACGGCGGTCCCACGGACGGGCTCGTGGTACGGCTCGGATGTGAGTTCGCCCGCGGTCGAGAGATGGAGTTGATCGCCCTCCATGTCATCGAGGTCGACTGGCGCCACGACCTGTCGGAGGATCTGGCCAGCAGCAACGCACGAGCCTCGGCCGTGCTCGACCTGGCAGAAAGTATCGCCGAACAGAACAAGGTGACCTTGCGCACGGAGCTGCTCCAGGCGCGCGACGTGGGCGCGGCCCTGGTCGACGAGGCCGCCGAGCTGGACGCCGACGTGATGATCGTGGGACTGCCCTACCGCCACCGCTTCGGTGGTGACTTCGCGATGGGCGAAGTCATCCCCTATATCTTCCAGAACGCATCCTGCGCGGTGATCGTGGCGCGGGAGTCGGTGGCTGAGGGAAGCGGCCGCCGCGCCGACCCAGCAGCCGTCAGCTTCGGGCGCGCGTCATGATGGCGGTGAGCTGCGTCACCGGGTCGCCCTGCGCGACATCGGATCCGAGTCGGAACGAGAGGAGCAACCACTAGATGCGTGCGTTCATCGCGGGCTGCGGCCGGACAGGCGCCGGGCTCGCAGAGCGGCTGGCCGGGGCCGGTCACGAGGTGACCATAATCGACACCAACACGGAGGCCTTCAACCGGCTGGACCACGGATTCTCCGGTCGCGCGCTGCGCGCCGACGTGACCGACGAGGACCAGTTGCGCCGTGCCGGCGCGGAGGGTGTGGACCTGTTCTTCGCGCTCACGGAGGGTGACAACCGCAACGTCCTGGCCGCCCAATCGGCATCGGAGACCCTCGGCATCGAAAGGGTCGTGGCCAAGGTCAACGACCCGGTCCGCGCGGAGGCCTATCGCTCGCTGGGCATCGCCACCCTGTGCCGGACGCGTCTGCTCATCGATGACCTGGCGACCTACGCCGGCCTGCCCCACGATCCAGGCGCGGACGGTGTGGCACCGGCCACGGGCCACCACCTCGACCACGAAGAGCCTGCGGTCCGCGTCCCAGCCGCCGACGTGGCCGCTCCCGCCGGAGGTCGCTGACCGTGTACGTGATCATCGTGGGCGGCGGCAAGGTGGGCTACTACCTGACGAAGGAGCTGCTCGCCGCCGGACATGAGCTGGTGCTCCTGGAGAAGGACGGGCCGCGCGCACGGCAGATCGCCGACGAGGTGGGCGGCATCGTCCTCCAGCGCGATGGCTGCGAGGGCAAGCACCTCGAGGAGGCCGGCGCCAAGCGCGCCGCGATCGTGGCCGCCGTGACCGGTGACGACGAGGACAACCTGGTGGTGTGCCAGATGGCCAAGCACCACTTCGATGTGCCACGGACCATCGCGCGCGTCAACAATCCCCGCAACGAGGCGCTCTTCCGACACCTGGGCGTGGACGACATCATCAGCCCCACGCGCATGGCCCTGGCGGCCATCGAGCAGGACATCCCGGTGCATGAGCTGCTCCACCTGGCGCAGTTGCCGGGTGGCCGATTGGAGCTCATAGAGGCCCAGATCACGGATGACTCGCCAGCCGTAGGTCGGCGAGCCGCTGAGCTCTCGCTGCCCGAAGCCTGTTCGCTGCTGGCCATCATCCGTGGCGGTAACGCCCAGCCGGTCCGCGCCGATACCACGCTCCAGACGGGCGACACGGTGCTGGCCATCTCCAGGACGGAGTCGGAGACGCAGTTGCACGATGCCCTCATCGGTGCGACCGCCGGCGGGGACACCGACTGACACCCAGCCTTCCGGTCTCCGCGCCCGCTGCCCGGGTCCTGACCCGCGCTCTGGCTGGCTGGGGCCTCGGGCACCTGGCGCTGGGCGATGGACGGGGTTGGGCCCTGCTCTGTCTGCAGGCCGCGTGGTTGGTCGCCCTGGTCGGGTCGGCCGCGGCCTGGTTGGGATCGGACCGTTGGATGCTGGTCTTCGGGCTGGTCTGCGGCTACCTGGCGGTCTGGACGCTCCAGGCCAGCCACGCCTATCGCCGGGCGGTCGAGGGCGGCGTGGAGAGCGGCGTGGGCGAAGGTGCCGCGCGCATCATGGTCATCGCACCGGTCGCGATCGCTCTCATCACGCTGGTCTTCCTGGTGGGCGGCCGCGTGGCGACGCCGGGCGCCACGTTCGAACGCTACATCCATGCCTGGCAGGCTGGGGATGCGGGAACGGCGGCGGCCTTGTTCATGGAGCCGCCGACCCAAGACGAGGTGGTTCGTGGCTGGGCGACTGCCGAGGCGCGCCTGATGGCCAGTCTGGCGGCCATGGCACTCCCGGGATCGGCGCCACCGCCAGGATCGGGCATGGCCCTGTCCTCCATCCGTTTCGAGTACCCCGCCGGATCTGCGCTCGATCGCACCTCCGCCCAGGTCGACCTCTTGATCGTGGAGAACGTGCGCATCCGCACCACCGTGTTGGGCATCTTTCCTGCCTCCGCCCAGGAGACGCGCGTCATCGGCACCGCCGGCCGTGCCATCCTGCGCCGCGAGCCGGTAGGCCCTTCACTGCCCTTCCTGCCAGCCGCGGGCGTCTGGCGGATAGAGCGCGTGGAGATCGACTGATACGCTAAAGATGTGCCCGCAGGCAACAAGAGGCTTGACAACGGCGTTGTCAAGGTACTAGCCTGCACCAATGACCACTCGAACGGCCGACCGCGACCGCATGGGACGTGACCCGGGACGGCCGGTCTATGTCATCAGCGTGGCCGCG
>JALZLQ010000214.1 GCA_030858605.1 Chloroflexota bacterium | reverse complement strand
GATGCCGCTCTCGTCTGTGGCGCTCCAGCTCACGGTGATCGCGCGACCGGCCAGGACGCCACCTGTCGCCAGCTGTGTCACGGGCGCCTCCACGACCGGGAGGCCAGTATCCCCACCGTCATCGGGAGGCCCGCCCTCGGTCCAGACGAACCGGAGCCGGGGCATGAGGTACAGCTCCTGGATGGCCTGCCGATCCATGCCCTTCTCGGCGCAGTCGACGGCGCTCTTGGCGTATATCTTCCAGCCGTTGGCGTCGGCTCCGCACTCTGGCTCCACGCCCGCCCGGTAACCGGTCAGGAAGAAGCGGCCCTTCTTGCGCAGGGTCAGCCCCCAGGTCGCCTCGATGGCGTCCAACTGGTTCTGCTTGACGTCCGCGCGTTCGGGCCTGTAGAGCTGGTCGTTGGTGTTGTCCTTGACGTCGTAGCAGACGCCATCCGCGGTCTTGTACCAGGAGCGCTCGTGGCCCTCCAGCGTGTAGTACCAGGCGTACTGCTTGGTCGCCGTGGCGCCCACCTCGAGCACAGCCTGCGGCAGGTAGTACGGCCACTCCCCGGAGGCCATGACGATGCCCACGTACTCCCGGAAGGGCACGATGTCCACGGTGTCCGTGGCGGTCCGATGGACCCGGATGGTCGACGGGGGCGTGGATCTGCTGTCGTGGCTCGTCCAGCAGGACGGCCCAGCATCAACCGGCGCGGGTGTCCCCGCGAGGGGCAGGGCGAACGGGGTGGCGATGGCGACTGCCGTCGCCACCACGAGGTGCCTCAGGAGTCGGATCGGCGCCTGCTTGGCGCTCTCACTGGATGACGGCAACGTCTGCTCCTCACTGTCGGACGGAGGCCGTGCTGGGGCACGGTCACGGTCCTGGAGCCACCAGCGGCACGTGTCGGGCAGGAAGCGCGCTCCGCATCTGGGGATGTCGAAGGCATTCACCGGACGGCTCCAGTGAGGCTACCGAGCCCTGCCGCTGGGGCGGCTATCTTCTGTTCTACCCACTATCGTGTGTGATCCCGGGACGAGCGTACCAGTCCGGTGCAAGCGCAAAGGCCCGGAGCGGTCAGCGAGCCCCTTCGCCCTTGGGATGCCACTCGGCGGCGCTGGCCCGACGGTCCAGGACGACCGTCGGGCGATCTGCCCTCGCGGTGGCGGGGCGTGGCACACTCCCGGGCGTGAGGTTCGTGCCCGCAGCGAGATCCATGACGGCACTCGCGCCGGGACGCGCGCCGGGACGCGCGCTGGGACTCGCGCTGGGACTCGCGCTGGGACTCGCGCTTGCGATCCTGCTCCTGGCGTGCAGCGACTCGACAGCAGTCGTCGAGGGGGCCACGGTCGGTGACACGCTGGACGCGGCCGGCACCCAGCGGGTGACCCTTCTCGAGGCGGAGGTGGGCTTCGGTGGTACCGGAACCCGCCCGCCCCCCGAAGGCTCGGTCCACGCTTCCTTCCTCTTTCGCCTCGAAAGCATCAGCCCGGACGCCCGCTACGACTCGTTTCGCTTTGCCGTCGCCGCGGAGGACGGAGTGGCCCATCCGTATACGGCCGATGGCCGCCAGCCAGCGCTCGGATCGAGCAGCAGCCTGCCCACCGGCGAAGCAGTGGAGGGCTGGGTGAGCTTCGTGGTCCCGGACGACTTCGAGTCCCTGGCGGTCACCTACGACTCGCCCTTCGCGCAGGCTGGAGCGACCATCACTTTCGTCGTCCGGGCACCTGAGCAGGCTGAGGAATAGGTGAGGAAGCGCATACCGGCTGGCTGATTCGGGGCGTGCCGGGAAGGTCTGCTTCATCCTCGGCCGCACTCTGGAGGCACAGTGACGCCACTATCGTCCAGGGCCACTTCGCGACCGACTCAGCGGGACATGCCCGCCAGCCGGCTGATGCCAGATCGCGTTAGGCAACGGGCTGACGGCACTATCGTCGCGGAGGTCCTTGCCGCTCCGTTCCCGCGGAGTCACGGTCCGACTCGAGCGCCCAGGTCGCCGATGCGGCCACTCTTGACGAAAGTGGCGTCCATCCGTGCCTCAAGGTCGGGTGGCGGGTGTGTCCGGCGCGCGAATCCCACGGGGTCTGCGGGCGCACCGTCGACTTGATGGCTTCCGGACGATAGTGCCGTCGATCCGGGCATCGCAGCGTCCCGTCGATCCGGGCAACGCGCGTCCCGTCGATCCGGGCATCGCAGCGTCCCGTCGCCCAGACAGCGAACGAGGCGGGATCGCTCCCGCCTCGCTGCGTTCGAGTTCGCTGAGGGCCGTACCCTCAGTTCGCAACCGTCGATCAGACGAGGCCACCCTCGCGATCGTGGCCCTCGTGATC
>JALZLQ010000192.1 GCA_030858605.1 Chloroflexota bacterium | reverse complement strand
CAGCCGTTCGGCTCGTCCATGTCGAAGAGGATGACCAGGCCGTCGTCGAAGCCCGCCCGGCCGACACCCCACTGGTCCATCAGCGCGATGGCATCCTGCTCCGCCTTGGCTGGCGAATCGCTGGCCGGCTTCACCTGGGTGTAGACCACGACCTCCGCGCCGGTGCGTGACTCGATGCCCGCGATGGTGGAAGCGGCATCCATCTCGGTGCCCGGATCGAGCACATCGGCGAAGTCATAGACCACCTGGCCGTCCACCGGATCGGGATACGGAGGTCCCGCCTCTGGCGCTGGGCCGCTGCCCGGGAAGCCGCCCGGCGGCGGCGTGGGCACGGGCTGCGCTATCGGGGATCCGCCCGGTCCGCTGGGTGCTGGGATCACCTGCGAAAGTGCCAGCGATACGGCCACCGTGGAGCGGGTGAGTGCGGCCAGCCAACGCCCGGCGGCCAGGTCCTCCGTCGTGGACTCCTCCACGAGTGAGCTCAGTCGATCGTCATCCAGGCCACGTGCCTCCAGCGAGGGTGACGCGGCGGTGCCGACGGCGGCTTGTCCGCCGCCTCCGTCAAGGTTCCAGAGGATGGCCGCAGCCTCGGCACCGGCCAGGTCCCAGGCGTCCAGCAGAGCTGCGGCGTCCTCTGAGGCGGCTTGCCTTGTGACCGCCCCCGGCTTCGTCTGCGTGTAGACGATGAGGGTCACGCCACTGCGGTCGCGGAGATCACGAAGGACCTGGTTGGAGGCTCTCCGTGCCTCGCCTGGGAAAAGCTCAGCCGTGTCCCAGAGAAGCCGGTCAGGTGCTGGTTCGGGGAAAGGTGGTCCGGCGGCGGCCGACACGACAGCGGCGAGTGCCAGCAGCCACGCCGCGACAGCGGCGCCCGCCGTGATGCCCCTCCGACGTCCGTTCAACCTCGATCCCTCGTTCGCTGCACCGGCCCCTGGAAGTCGTCCTCGCTACGGTATCCGAACGACGGGCTCGCGATCAGGCCAGCGCAGCCTCCGGTGCCGCGGCGCGGATGCGGCGCACCAGCTCGGCTCCCATCTCGTAGCGGCCGAACGAAGGCATGATGTAGGTGCCCTCGACCAGCGCGCGCATCTCGGTGAGCAACTCGAGGGACATCTCGAGCCCCACCTCGGCGCCACGGTCGCCGGCCGCGTGCATCGCCGCGCGCACGGCATCGGGGATGGTGATGCCGGGCACCTCGTTGTGCAGGAACTCGGCGTGCCGCGCGGTGTGCAGGGGCAGCACACCCAGAAGGACAGGTCGGGGCAGTCGATCACCCCAGCGCCGTGACGCCCGCTCCATGAAGCGCTCCCACTGCGAGCGCGCGTAGATGGGCTGGGTCATTATCAGGTCCGCGCCGGCCTCCAACTTGCCGGCCAGCCGTTCCACCTCGTGGTCAAGGTCGGCGGCCGTGGGGTCGAGCGCGCAGGCGATGGTGAAGCCGGCTGGGGCGCCGATGGGCTTGCCCGCCTGGTCCTCGCCACGATTGAGTCGCCGAAGGATGCCGATGAGGCCCGTCGAGTCGATATCCCAGATGCCCGTGCCCGTCGGGTAGTCACCCACGCGCGGCGGATCGCCGGTCAGGGCCAGGATGTTGCGCACCCCCAGGGCATGCGCGCCCAGCAGCTCCGACTCCAGCGCCATCAGGTTGCGGTCGCGGGTGGTGAGGTGTACCAGGCACTCCAGGTCGAGGTCATGCTGGATGCCGAAGGCCACCGCCAGGGCGCCCATGCGCACGCGGGCCATGGCGCTGTCGCTGATGTTGACCAGGTCGACGCCGGCCTCCTGGAGCAGGCGCGCGGCCTCGATGGTGCGCTCGATGCGCACGGAGCGCGGAGGGTCTATCTCGACGCTGACCACGAAGCGCTGCTCGGCCAGGGCGCGGGCCAGGGCCGTGGGCGGCGGGGGTTCCTGCCCCGGTCCGCTTCCAGCACGTTCGGCGATGGTGGCGCGCGGCGCGGCTCCGGCGCCCAGCGGGGCGGACGCGACCGATGCCGTGCCCTGCTCCCGCGCCAACGCTCGATCCAGCGCCTGACGCATGGCTGCCACATGCTCCGGTGTCGTACCGCAGCAGCCGCCGATGATGCGCGCGCCGGCGGCCAGGAAGCGCGCCACGGCATCCCCGAAGTAGGCCGGCCCGGCGGCGTACACGAACTGCCCCTCCACGCGCTGGGGCAGCCCGGCATTGGGCATGATGGAGCGCGCCAGGCCGGCCGAGGGCAGGCCCATCTGATCAAGCGCATCCAGGCAGACGAGCGGCCCCGCGCCGCAGTTGACGCCGACAGCATCGACGCCTGCCGTGGCCAGCGCCGTGGCGGCGGTCTGCGGGCTGGTGCCATCCATCGCCACGAGGTCCTCGCCAAAGGTCATCTGGGCCACGATGGGCAGGTCGCCCAAAGCCCGCGCCTCGGCGATCCCGGCCAGGAGTTCCTCCAGGTCACTGAAGGTCTCGAAGACGAGTAGGTCAGCTCCACCCTCCAGGAGCCCCTCGACCTGCTCACGAAAGGCCGCGCGGATGTCCGCGTCCGAGGCCCGACCGGGGCCACGGACGGCATGACCAAGCGGCCCGACGCTGCCGGCCACAAGCACGTCCCGGCCGGAGACATCGCGCGCCTCTCGGGCGAGTTGAGCCGCGCGGCGACTGATGCGAGCCGCATCCGCGGCCAGCCCGAAGGGCTCCAGCCGGAAGCGGTTGGCACCGAAGGAGTCGGTCTCGATGGCGTCCGCCCCGGCCGCGATGGATTCGCGGTGGATGGCACCGATGAGTTCTGGCCGGCTGAGCACGAGCTCGTCCAGTGCGCTGCGCTGTGGGACGCCACGACTGAAGAGCAGCGTGCCCATGGCTCCATCGAACAGGATGGGCCGCTTGGCGAGCCGCTCCGCGAAGGCCAGGCGGGCGTGGGATCGTGTGGTCATCGCCAAAGGGTAGCCGGAGCTTGGCGGCGGACGCCGCCGAAGTGCCTCAGACGCCCGGCACCAGCCGGCGGACGAGTCCCAGCGCAGTGGCCACCAGCGAGATGACCAGCGCGGCCAGCGCCGCGTAGACCACCACATCGAGGTCGAATGCGCCGGGAGGCCATCCCGCGATGGAAAAGCCCAGGGCAAGCCAGCCGCTCACGAAGGCCAGCAGCAGCAGCATGGCCGTATTGACCAGCAGACCCACGAGTCCCATCGCGAACAGGTTGAGGGGCAGGCTGAGCAGCGAGACGATAGGCCGGATGTAGGTGTTGATCAGCCCGAAGATGGCCGCCACTGCCAGCAGGCGCCACCAGTCGTCACCGAAGTCGAAGCGGATGCGGGGCACCAGCATGACCGCCACTACCAGAGCGATGGCGTTGATCGCCAGGCGGACGAGAAAGTCGATCATGGTGCCTCCGTGAGGGGTCGGCCGGCGCGCCTGCTCCGAGCGCGCCCTGGATGCGAGCGCCTGCGACATGGTACGGCCCGCCCGGACCCTCAGCGCGGCTCGGCGGGGCTCAGCGCTGCTCGGCGCGGTAGCATCTTCGGGTCGGGCATCGAGGGGTCCGCCAGCTGCGCCCCAAATCGACCAGTCACGGAGCTGCCATGACCACCGAGTCTTTCGAGCCCCTGGTCGAGGACACGCGGCCGTTGCCCGCGACCGCCTTCGAACGCGCTTTCCATGCCTTCCTCGATGAGTACTTCGAGGCCTACCCCGTGTGGGCCACTTCGATCGGCTACCACCTGGTGGACCATCGCTGGGACGACTTCAGCGAGAGTGGCCGCCTGGCCCGGCTGGCCATGGTCGACCGCCACGAGCTGAGCTTCCGTGACATGGCCGAAGACGACCTGTCGGAAGACGAACGGATAGACCGGGGGATATTGCTCGAGCTCCTCGACCACCTGCGCTTCGATGAGGATGTCTTGCGCGAGGCCAGTTGGGATCCGCTGGCCTACATCTACGTGTCCGGCAGCGGGTTGTTCGGCCTTCTGGCGCGTGAATACGCTCCCTGGTCGCATCGTGGCAACGCCTTCCTCCATCGCGTGCGCGGGCTCGCGCAGGTCTTCCAGGAAGCGCGACAGAGCCTGATCGGGCTGCCTGACCGACCGGTCTCGCTACTGCATCTTGAGACCGCCCTTGCCCAACTGTCCGGCGTAGGTGAGCTCATCGATCAGGGCATGGCCGAAGCGCAACGGCGGGCGGCGGCAGGCGAGGAGCCACAGCTTCCGGTGGCGCTGGAGGAGGCCGCGGGATCCGCGCGGGAGGCACTGGCGGGCTTCCGGCAGAGCCTCGACACGGAGGTGCGGGCACGTGCCCAGGGTGACGGACGGCTCGGTCCCGAGCTCTTCCAGCAGAAGCTTCACCAAACGCTATCAAGCGACCTCGGTCACCAGGAGCTGCGCGACCGTGCCCGGCGCGACTACGAGCTGGTGCGCGCTGAGATGGTGCGGCTCTCGCGCCAGCTGTGGCCAGTCTGGAAGCCGGACGAAGAGCTGCCCCAGGCCACCGATGCGACCGACGACGTCGACAGTCGCATCGTGCGCGGCGTGCTTGACGCTGTCGCCGAGGAGCATCGCCAGCCTGACGAGCTGCTCGAGTGGTGCCAGCGGGAGGTCGCGCGCATCGAGGATTTCTGCCGCCAACGGAGCCTCATCGGACTGCCCGATGAGGCTCTCCGCGTGACCTGGACGCCGGTCTTCATGCGCGCCTACGGACGCGCATTCCTGGACTCCCCGGGACCGCTGGACAAGGGCCAGTCGAGCTACTTCTGGATCACTCCGCCGGACGAGAGCGGGCCGCCGGAGGACGTGGAGTCGTACCTGCGAGAGGACAACGACCGCATGCTGCGGCTGCTCTGCATCCACGAGGGCGTGCCCGGCCACTACCTCCAACTGGCCTGGTCTAACCGCTCGCCGTCGCTGGTTCGGTCGATCTTCTCCAACGGCATGTTCGCCGAGGGTTGGGCGGTCTACGTCACCC
>JALZLQ010000100.1 GCA_030858605.1 Chloroflexota bacterium | reverse complement strand
ATAGATCGCGATGCGTTCGTGCGGATGCTTCTCCGCGCCGAGGCGGATGTCCCCTGACGCCGCTAGGGGGGCGGGCTACTGACAGAGTCATCGAGCAGTCAGCACTCACAAGATCGCTGAGCAACGGCAAGCATTCCAACTGTGCTTGACACGCAGATATACTGCGCGCGATTCGGTTAGGTCGGGAGTCGAGCGCAACCAACCGCGAGAAGAGCGCTACCGACCGGGAGGAAAGAGCCACGCAACCGGGTGACACTGCCCTGTCGCCGCGCCGGGAACCGCTGGTCTGTGTCGTCGAGGACGACCCACCGATACAGCGGCTGCTGAGAAGGATGCTCGAAGCGGAAGGCTACCGCGTCGTCTGCGTCGCAGACGGCGAAGTAGGCCTGCGCGTCATCGCCGAACATCAGCCTGATCTGGTGCTGCTCGACTTGACCATGCCCCGCATGGATGGCTTCGAGGTCTGCCGCCGGCTGCGCAAGGACCCGCGCACGGTCGCCCTGCCCGTCATCATCCTGACGGCGCACGGCACCGTGGAAGACATGGTCGCAGCTTTGGACGCCGGTGCGGACGACTTCGTCACCAAGCCCTTCCAGCAGCAGGAACTGCTGGCCCGGATGCGCAGCGCCTTCCGGATGCGGCAGGTGGTCCGGCGCATGGAGGAGGCGCACGCCATAGTCGCCGCCCTGGCCAACGCGGTCGAGGCGAAGGATCCCAGCCTGGATGGCCACTGTCGCCGCATGGCGCATCGCGCGGCCCGGCTCGGTGCCCGCGTCGGCTTGCGCGGCGAGGAGCTCGAGGGTGTGGCCTACGGGGCCCTCCTCCACGACATCGGCAAGATCGGCATGCCCGAGCAGTTGCTCAACAAGTCGGGGATGCTCACCGATGTGGACCGCACGATCCTGGCTCGCCATCCGGAGATCGGTGAGCAGATCTGCCGTCCGCTCCAGTCGGCGCAGGCCTTCACGCCCATCATCCGCCACCATCATGAGCGATGGGACGGCGATGGATATCCCGATGGGCTGTCCCACGAGGCGATCCCGTTGGGTGCCCGCATCGTGGCCATCGCGGACGCCTACGACGCCATCTTCCAGGGCCGGCCCTATCGAGCGGCACGCACCCTGGAGGAGACCTACGACGAACTCGCACGCGGCTCTGGAAGCCAGTTCGATCCGGCCCTCGTGCCGATCTTCCTGGATGAGGTCGACCGGGTCGAGTCGGGCCTGCCATCGTCCGTCGAGTTGCCCCCGGCCGCGCTCCTCGAGCGCGGCCACGTGGCGCGACCGGTAGTCACTCGCTCCTGGTTTTGATGGATGGACGAAGAGGACGGCTGAAGGACCCAGCGGTCAGGGCCTTCTTCCGGATCATCCTCGGTGCCTACCTGCGTGTCAGGGTGAGCGGCGCCCGGCACCTGCCCGATAGCGCCTATCTCATCTGCTTCAACCACCCCAGCTGGACCGACCCGCTGATCCTGATCGGGTACTGGCCGGACGTGCGCCGGAGGCTCCATATCTTCGGCCCGCGAGAGGCGGACATGTTGACCGGCCGGCGCAATGCGATCATCCGCTGGGGCGAGCGAGGCGTGCCCTTCCAGCCCGGCGGTCGGGACATCGTGGATGTCACCCGACGGGCCACTTCTGTTCTCAAGGGCGACGGACTGCTGGCCGTGGCGGGGGAGGGCCGTTTGAGCGACCGCGAGGGTGAGGCTATGCCGCTGGAGGTGGGCGTGGGTCACTTCGCCTTGTTGGCTGGCGTGCCCGTCGTCCCGGTGGCCATCAGCGGCACCCGCTGGATCCGCCTGGGCAAGACGGTGCACATCACCATCGGCCGGCCGGTGACCATAGATGGCCTGTCGCGGGGCCGCGCCGGGGCTCGGCAGCTGACCGATCGCGTGCAGGCATCGCTGGATGAACTCCTGCGCGAGCGCCGCCCTGACGCGCGGCCCCCGGGACCCTTCGGCCGCTGGGTGAGCGAGCTCTTCAATGAACGCCCCTGGCTCACAGAGGGTCCGGAGTGGGACCCCGACCGACGGGAAGGGTCCTCGACCGACAGGGACGCCCAGTCCCGCCCCTGATGCCGCGGACGGTCAGCCGGTGGCGATGTCCGTGCCAGCAGGCGGCGCGGCCAGTCTGGCGTCAGGGTCCCGGCCATGGACAGCACCGCGTGCGCCACGATGGCCACCGCCACGAGCTTCAGTCCCTGGACCCAGCCCGCGGCGCCCGCCCGCAATGCCCGCCCGCCGCGTCCCGATGGCGATGCCCAACTGGCTGCTGGCCGGACCAGGCAGGAACTGGCAGAGGGCCACCAGGTCCGCGAAGCGCCGTCGGCCCGCCGAACGAGGTCAGCCCCAGCCGCAGCGCCGCCGCGAAGACCTCCGCCACCGAGCCGGGCGCATCCGATGCCGCAGGCGCTCTCGCCGCCCTCGGCGCCCCGGTCACTCCTGCGTCCGCTCCTGCCACTCGGAGCGGAGCATCGCCATCCTGATGGCGTCGATGAAGCCGCCCTTCTGGAAATAGTGGTGCCGCTGGCGCACTTCGTGAACGAACCCGATGCTCGCGTAGAGACCCTGAGCTACCTTGTTCTCGGAATCGGTGTCCAGCCAGATGCGCTCCAGGCGCAGCGCCTCGAAGCCGAACCGCAGCAGGATCTCGATCGCCGCGCGACCGTGCCCCTTGCCCCGCTCCAGACTCGCGACGGTGATGCCGAAGCTGGCCGATCCGTTGACGTGGTCGATCTCGAACAGATCCACCCGCCCGACCGCCTGGTCGTCGACCACGCGCACGATCATGAAGGCGTAGTGGTCGGAGCCGGGTCCGGTTCGCGCTTGCGCGAATCGCTCCTGTCGAGCGGCCAGGCTCGTCGGCCGATCACCCGCCAGCCGGACCGTCTCGGCATCCAGGTACCAGGAGTGGATCAGCTCGATATCGGCGGGCTCTACTGGGCGAAGGCGCACCGCGTTCCCGCTCAGCGCGTACCGGCTCCCGGGCCCGGCGCTCCCTGGACCTCTCTCCGCGTCCTCGTGCACGGGCAGATGCTAGGCGATACTCCGTGCCGTGACTGCCCTCAGCGTGCGCGCCGCCGTCTTCCGTGGCCCGCAGCGCCCGCTCGCGATCGAGACGCTGCTGCTAGATCCGCCCGCCACTGGCGAAGTCCTGGTCCGGATGGTGGCCTCCGGCGTGTGCCACTCCGACCTGCACGTGGTAGATGGCGAGTGGTCAAGACCGGCCGATCTCGTGCTGGGTCACGAGGGGGCGGGAGTCATCGAAGCGCTGGGTCCGGATGTCGTCGGTTTGGCAGTGGGCGATCTGGTCGTCCTGGCCTGGACCGCGCCGTGCGCTGGGTGCCCGGCTTGCCAGCGCAACGAGCCGTGGCTCTGCTCCGATTCGCGCGGGAGCGGTCACCGGCTCTCCCCGACAGAAGCGCGCTTGAAACGCGCCGATGGCTCACCGGTCGGCGTCTACAGCGGCATCGGTACCTTTGCCGAGCGGCAGGTGGTGGCGGCCGAGGCAGCCGTCCGCGTAAACCCGCGCACGCCGCCGGAGATCGCGGCACTGGTCGGCTGCGCGGTGACCACCGGCGTTGGCGCGGTGCTGAACACGGCAGCCGTGCAGGCTGGCGAGTCGGTCGTCGTCATCGGGGCCGGAGGGGTGGGCCTCTCGTCGATCATGGCTGCCGTCATGGCCGGTGCACAGCCCGTGGTGGCCATCGATGCCGTCCCGGCGAAGATGACCCTGGCGCGAGTGGCGGGCGCGACCCATGCGGCGACTCCAGGCGAAGCCCGTGCGCTGGTGGCCGGCCTGACCGAGGGCGGCGCCGACCACGTCATCGAGGCTATCGGGCTGAGCGAGACCGTCGAGCTGGCGATCGACCTGACCCGGCCCGGCGGCAGGACCATGCTGGTGGGCATGACCCCCCAAGGCCATCGAGCGTTCTTCGATGTCTACCGCTTCGTGGAGGAGGGGAGGCGCCTGCTGGGCTCGAATTATGGTTCCGCTGTGCCCTCGCGCGACTTCCCGCGCATCTGCGACCTCTACCTCGACGGGAGCTTGCCACTGGACCTGCTGGTCACCGAGCGCATCGGACTGGACGGCCTCGAGAGCGCCTTCGACGCGATGCGCCGGCGCGACGGTGCCCGGCGGGTGGTCATCTTCTAGGTCCGGCCCAGGC